>JAAHIC010000180.1 GCA_010671965.1 Leptolyngbya sp. SIO4C5 | reverse complement strand
TGGCGATATTACTCTCAGTGTTGAAAGTTTAAATGCTGAAGAGGCTGAGGTCGATTCTAATAATGCAGACTGTGACTAACGCTTCAGCCTAGTAAATTTCTTCAAATATTCTTTTAATGCTATGTAGACGATCTCAGAGATCATTTACATAGCATTTTTTTGAATCATTTTCATGTGATTTGTGAGCTATATCTAGATATTTTTTTAGATTTGTGTGATGAAAACTCAATTTGCCAAATTCTCGTCAATATTCGGTCTTCTATTTTTTATCGTTATATTCTTACAATCTTATCGACATCGTCAAATAGAAAATTCACAGCTGGTTGATTTACAACTTCTCAAACGGATTGAACAGCAAAAAGAAAACCAGTTGATTCTAAGCCAAAAAATACCAACTTTTGGCTTTCGTAATTTAGTTGCAGACTGGTTTTTTTTACAATTTTTACAATATTTTGGTGATGTTCTTTCTAGACAACAAGTTGGCTATGGATTAAGCCCTTATTTCTTCGAAATTTTAGTTAGTCTCGATCCTTTGTTCACTGAAACCTATATTTATTTGTCAAATAGCGTTTCTATTCATACAGCTCAACCAGAAAAATCCATCAGTCTGATGAAAAAAGGCTTGTCTACTATGTCCCCAGCTACACCATCTGACTCATACTTCATTTGGCGATATAAAGCAGTTGATGAGCTTTTATTTTTGGGTGATAAAGAGGCCGCTAGACAATCATTAGAAACGGCTGCTGAGTGGGCAAGAGAATCCCCTGATCCCAAATCGAATAACGTTGCTGAACTTTCGGAAAAGACAGCTGCGTTTTTAGCAGAAAATCCAAATAGTAAGGCAGCACAGGTCAGCGCTTGGGCACAGATTCTAGTTAATGCCGTAGATGAGCGCACCCAAGAAATTGCTATTGAACGCATTGAGGCTTTGGGTGGAGAAATTATTGTGCAAGAAGGCGGACAGGTGACAGTTCGCTATAACCTAAATGACTAGCGTAAAGTTTGCTGAATGAGGCGATCGCGTTCAGCTTGCAAAGATTGTTCCAACTGGGGTCTATAAGAGCTGCTATCAAAAAGCGAGTCAAAGAAATGGCTCATAGGCAAACGCTCCGTCCTGGGGTAGTAGTCTGTCGGCAGCGGTCCATCAATATGCCGACTCAGCGCGCCGAACCCTAAGCGATTACTTCTGGGATTCCAGGTGGGCGCTGTCCTCAACCATCCCTTCAAAGAATCAGCCGCATCCATTGTTTCAGCCAGCTGCTGAATAATTGTTTCTGGTGGTAAAGCTTCGTCAAGCTGGGGTAGATCATCCGGGGCGCTTACCCAGGCTCGTTCTAAGTATTCAATGCGCTGGTCGGGCTGTAGCCAGGCCAAGATGGCGTATTTACCAGGGGAATTGGGTAGAGCGTTTACTGCCGCTGGGGAAAGCTGATTTTGCTCTAAAGCAATCAGCGCTTGTCCGAGCGAAGAGTCAACTGCTTGCCAGTCTTGTCGGGCCGCAGCTAAATCGCCTCGCCACCAGCGCAGGCTGCCTCTGGACTGATGCAGGTAGCGAATTAACTCATTGTTTTCAGCTTGCTCCAGCAATGCCGTATAGCGCTGCTCCAGGCTTTGCATAACGGGGCCGTAGACAGTAGACAAAATACCGGATTGCCAAACAGGGCTAGTAATTAGGAGCGGATGGCGTAGTGCTTCTAAGGTTAAGGCTTCAACAGCAAGGTCGCGCTGCCCTTCCAGAAGTAAGCTAAAACCGAGGCCGAAGAATACCCCCTGCTTAGCAGGTACAAGCTGAGCTGAGCGAGCAAAGGCCTGAACTGCTGCCGCCGGATTTTCCTGTACCTGCAGCCAGCCTAAATTAGAGTAGCCAAACTCCTGATAAGGCGAAATAGCGATCGCCCGTTCAAACCACTCAATCGCCTCCTGTCGCAGAGCAGCGCTTTGCGCAGGATTGCTGGCGGTCTGGTAGCTGGCTTCGCCTAAGTTCCAGGCGAGCTGATAGGCATAGTAAGGTTCCCAGGGAGCGAGCTGATGGGAAGTTTTCAGGCGATCGACAAAGACGGCAAATTCACCTCGGTTCAGCGCTGCAAAGCCGCTATTAGAAATGGCCCAGGCTCTGTGAACAGGCACCAGCCAAAGCTGAACGACTAGGAAAAATCCGGCTAGCAGGCCAAAAAGCCATTTGTGAAGGCGATCGCCCGTTTGGGAGTCAGTTTCTAACGGCTGACGAAACTCATGGGCCAATGCGGCTAGAAAAATAATCAAAGCACCGCTAATACAGAGATTGTCTAACTGATAGTCTGTCAGGCTCATCACCGTATAGGCCAGCAATCCGCCCAGCAAGCTCCAGACCAAAACCTGGTGAGGACGGGGGGACGACTGGGTTGCCCAGCGATAGCTTGAGGACACCAGCAAGCCAATGGCGACCAGGGGAATCAACAGACCCCAAACCCCCATCTCGCCCCAAAGCTGAGCCGGAGAACTGTGGAGCTGAAAGGCCAGCTCAGCCTCTCGCCCCGCCCAAGCCGGGCGATACTCCTGATAGACAATGGGAACACCGCCCAATCCCACCCCCGTCAGCGGCTGATCGGCCCCCATGCGCCAGCCAATCAGGTTGGTAATCAAGCGATAGGCGACTTCCCCCCCGCTCTGACCCGTGAGAACGCCTTGAATCAGCGATCGCAGACGACTATTTGTCCAAACCAGCAGCAGTAGAATTCCGGCAAACCCTAGTCCGCTGAGCCACAGCCACAGCTTAGGGAGCTGGCTACGCCACAGCGCCAGTAAAAAAGTCGCTACTCCCAGCACCGCCAGGCCCAAAAAGCCTCCCCGCGAACTAGTAGTGTATAAATCTACTAGCCCCAGACCTAAACCTGCTAGCCAAATCCAGCGCCGCCAGCCTTTTTGGATCAGGCTGAACCCCGCTAGCAGCGGCAGAATTAGCATCAGATATCCGGCCACGTAATTTTGATGACCAATTGGATGCCAGTTACGCAGACTGGTGTAGCCGAAGTTAAATTCAGCCACTACGCCATACTGCTGTAGTGTCTGCAGGCGGTCCAGTTCAGGCAGATAGGTTTGCCCAATCCATAGCCCCAGGCTTAGCACAATAAAGGCAATGCCTAAACCCGCTTGAAAGACTAACAGAGCATACCAGCGCCTTGAGCAGGTCAGCCAGCCGCTGAGGGCATAAAGCGCCGCTACGCCACACAGCGCCGCCCAGCCATACCAGCGCGCCTGCTGCGGAAATTCGGCCAGGATTGTAGTCAGGCCAATCCCCAAAACCGTTAGACCCGCTCCCCAGTCCCAGCCATTGCCTAATCTGAAATTGCTGCTGGGCTTATGCCAGAGCTGCCAGAGTAGCCAAATAAAGGGCAGGGCCAGCGTTACTTGCCAAACAAATACCCAGGGCCATAGCACCATCAGGCTGTTGCTACCGGGCAATAGGGTAAACAGGCCGTAAGCGATCGCGGTCAGGAGGCAAAGTAGCTGCCCATCAGTGCGGGATTTGGCCTGAGATCGGTTTTGAGAAGATGACATAGTGAACTATGCGGCGTCAGCAGCGACAATTTGAAAGTTATTGCGGGTGGGATGCGGTAAGCCTAGCGCTTTTGTGCGAATCTGCTCAATTGAGCGGTCTAAAGCCGGAAATTCACGGGGATAGTCTGAGAAAAGCTGGAGCGTTTCAGCCAGAGCGTTTTGTTGCAAATCCTCAGGCTGCAGAATAGTTTTAATCGCTTGAGCATTCTGATTGCGATATGCCATCGCGAGCTGTAGGCGATTGTGAGTTAGCGTCGGTTCAGCCAGGGAACTCAGCCAGATACGAACATTGCGGTAGTCATAGATGTGCTGTCTCACGGCGGCGGCTTCTGAAGCAGAGAGATTTAATTCCCGCAAGTAGCTAGCTAAATATGGGTCTGGAGCGATCCAGGCTTTGAGCAGCCCAAATTCCTGGGAATTTGAACTGCTGGCGATCGCCTGATCTAAAAGCGCGATCGCCGCCTGCGGTTCGGCCTCGGCTAAAAAAAGAGCCTGCACGACCGGACGCAGAAGCCCAGGATTCAGGTTGTCTGCTAAACCGCTATACCACCAGCGAATTAGAGCTGTTTGCTCGTATAGCTGACGGTATCCGGCTGTGGCGGGATCAAGTTTCTCTAATAGTCCTTCAGAATACGCCAAGAAGGTATTTACCGCAGGCAGGCGCAGCGCTTCTAGGGCCGGACTGCCCCATTGGGGCATGACTAAAAAGCTAGGACTCACCATTCCCTCTAAGGCCAAGGCGGCGATCGCCCGGTCACGCTGTCCCTGGGCCATATAGATTTGTCCCAAAAGATAGTAGGTAAAGTTTTCATTGCGGGGCAGGAGCTGCGCGGCGCGGCTGGCGTACACCTCAGCTTGCTGCGGCTCGTTTTTTAAGAGGAGCGCTAAATTTTGATTGAACCAAACGTCATTGGGAGCGGCGGCCACCGCCTGCTGAAAATGTTCTAAAATCGCTGCTGCGACAATTTCCTGGCTGGCCTCGGCTGCCACAAACTTTTGAATTTCCAAAAGCTGCTGACCTGCCAGTGCCCCATAGGTTGGATCCCAGGGCTGTAGCTTGGCCGCCAGTGTCCAGCGGGAGTCAGCCGCCGAGAAATCAGCCCCCCTGGCCTCGTCGGCTCCCTGACTTCCCAAAGCGAGGGCTACATCTGCGGGCAGCCACAATCTAAAGGCGATCGCTAAACCAGCCAACACGGCTAAACTCAAAAGGCGCCGCCACCGCTGGGGTACGGGCGGGGGCGGTTGGAGCTGAGCGGCGGCCAGTCCTGTAAGCAAAACCAGGTTGAGGACCAGGGTTGAGGCAATACCAATATTTTCAAGCTGGTAGTCAGTCAGGCTGGAAACGCCATAGGCTAAGAAGCTGCCGCCGACACCATAGAGCAAAAGGCGATCGCGCGTTGCTAAATCTTTTCGGGCCAGTCTGAGCCAAAGCCAGCCAACACTAACAAGCCAGCCGACGTACAGGCCGATGCCGAGGAGGCCGAGCTCTGCCGCTAGCTGTACGGGCGTGTTGTGCAATTGCTGAATATGATTGAGTCCGGTTCCGGTTTCAATCGGGCGATAGAGGTTAGAAACACGGGACAGGTTGCCGGGGCCAACGCCTAAGAAGGGGCGATCGCGCAGAATGTTCTTGCCAATTTGCAGCATGAAATAGCGATCGCGGGCCGGACTGTCCGCAATCGTTACCTGGGCGCTGTCTCCGCGGCCCTGTAGCTGAATACCTGTGACGAGATCGCGAACTCGCGGATTGCTGCCAATCCCCGCCAAAATCACTATTAGACCCAGCAGGCTACCGATAAGCAGACGTTTTCGCTGCGGCCCCCGGCTGGTCCAGAGCGCGACCCCCATCGCCGCGATCGCCCAAACTAAAAAGCCCAAATAAGCTCCCCGTGAACCGCTGACATAGAGAGCACCCAGAACTATCCCAGTGGCCGCAAGTCCTACCCAGCGCCGCCAGCCCTGCTGGGCAAGGGCAAAGGGGGCTACTAACGGTAGCACCAGAACCAAGTATCCTCCCACAAAGTTGTGGTGTCCTAGCGGTAAAGCATTGCGAATAGCGGCGCTAAAATCGCCGGACTGCCACATCTGGATATCAGGCTGCCAATAGGCAAGACTCACAAGGCTCGTAATCACGCCCGTCACGGCTAAGCCAAACCAGAGCAGATAGCGCTTGACGGCATCACCCGCAACATAGTTGTGAAAGCCATAGAGCAAAAGGCCGTAGCCAAAAACCAGCCCAATATTCCAAGCGGCTACAGACCGAAACTGGCTACCAGCAGCGGTAAGCACCAGCCCAAGGGCTGTGAGACCAGCTAGTCCGTCCAAGCCATAGCCCAGCGATCGAAAGGGAATGGTGAACTGCCGCAGCATCGAAATCAGCCAGAGGCCCATGCAGAGGAAGCCCAACTGCCAGATCAAAATCCAGGGCCAGCCCACCATGCGAAAATAGCTAGCAGGCAACCAGGTGAAGCAGACTAGAGCCGCTAAACACAGCCAGCCTAGAATCTGACCGCGCCAGGAATGGCGGTCATTGTCTAGGGCCGATGGGGATAGATCTGGCAGTAACCAGCGACCAAGGATGGGGCGAACTTTTTGCCAGTAGGCCATCATCAGCTTTAATAGGCTCCTTTGCCAAAAATGACGATGCGGATCGTCTCGATCAAAATTTCCAAGTCTAGGTTCAGCGACCAGTTATCGATGTAGTGCAGATCCAGGCGGGCGGCATCATCAAAGCAGTCAAGATCCGATCGCCCGGAGATTTGCCAGAGTCCGGTAATACCCGGCAAAACCTGATGGCGAATGTGGTGCCAGGGATTAAATTGGGCTATATCTCTCAGCGGCAGTGGTCGCGGCCCAACCAGGCTCATCTGACCGCACAACACATTGAAAAGCTGAGGCAGTTCGTCAAGGCTGGTGCGCCGCAAAAATCGGCCTATGACCGTTACGCGCGGATCGTTTTTGATCTTAAACAAAATGCCATCTTTGTTTTCATTTTGGCTTTCTAAAACCTGCTGTAGCGCTGCGGCATTGGCACTCATCGTGCGAAATTTCCAGACCTGAAAAACTTCGCCATGCAGACCCATCCGCTCTTGGCGAAAGAAAATCGGACCCGGTGAGCTGATTTTGATGGCGATCGCCACGGCTAAAAATAGCGGTGCGAGCAGAAGCAGCCCCAAACTCGCGCCGCAGAAATCCATTGCCCGCTTGATGTGATAGTCTAGCCCGTCAATTAAGGGAGCTTCTAGCCGCAGGGTAGGCAATCCAGCAAAGACCTCCGGCACACCCCGGCGATAGAGCATTTCCCGACTAGAGGGAATCAGCTTCAAAGCAATGCCGTCTCGCTTGAGCTGCCAGTAGAGGCTGGAAGCCAGTTCTACATTCGGCAAGTCTTCAATCAGCACCTCTTGCGCTTTAGCAATCAAAATAGCCTGGTAAGTGGCGCGGGTATGAGCCATTGAAGACAGCGCCCCGCCGACGACTTGATAGTGCGATCGCCGCTTGAGGGTATCTGCCAGCTTTTTCAGCCGATGAGCCGGCGCAATAATGAACACGGCTAGCTGTGTATGGGACAGTTCTACCCGTCGCAGAATGGCTGTAAGCACCAAACGCAGGCTGATTACCAAAACAACGCTGCTGACCCAGGCGGCTAAAAACAGCGATCGCGGCGGATCTAGCTTGGGGTTATAGAAATAGCCCAGCGCTAGCGACATCAAATAGACAATACTGACCAGTTTGCCGGCGCGTAGGTAGTTGCTCACCTGCACCGAACTGCCATAAAGCCCGCTTTGGGCAAACAGCAGCAGCGTCGCCGTCACAAAAATCCAGAATAGACTGGGCAGACCCAGCCACACCCACCACACCAGCTCAGCCGGAATGGGGGAATAAAACTGGTTGAGATAGCGGGCAACTTGCCAAGCCACGGCCAGGGCCAGAATATCTCCCAGCAGCAGCACTAAAACTCGCTGCCAGCGCCAGGACAGAATATGGCTTGGCCTCATCTGTCGCGGCGTGCGGATATCTACAATAGGCTCTGAAGCGGGGCTTTGCTGTTTCTTCATCCAAGAGGCAAGATGATGACAGTCTACAAGAGGTCAAAGTGCAACTTTACAGCTACTTAACTTAGATTAGCGATGTGTAAATTCAGTGTGCCGCAAATGACGATTTAAGCCCTCATCTAGGCTTAAGCGATTAACAGCATGATTGATCAGGGTAAATACAGCGTTTTGGGCATTCAGGTCAACGCTATTGACTATGAGGCCGCTGTGAGTCGAATTATGACGGCGGCAAAGCAGAACCAACCTTTAGGGGTTTCGGCGCTGGCGGTTCATGGCGTGATGACGGGGGTACCCCTGTTTTTCATCAAGTACCCCCGTCA
>JAAHIC010000018.1 GCA_010671965.1 Leptolyngbya sp. SIO4C5 | reverse complement strand
GAGTCAAGTCGGATTTTGCTGGAGGTAGGGCCGGGACGAACACTGACAACGCTGGCGAAGCAGCAGGTCAGAGAGCAGCTTTGTTTGCGGACGGTGCGTCATCCGCAGCAGGTGGTGTCTGACGGTGAGTATGTACTACAAACGCTGGGTCAACTGTGGCTGGCGGGCGTGACGATTGACTGGTCAGGCTTCTACGCCCAGGAGCAGCGCCAGCGGTTGCCATTACCCACCTATCCGTTTGAGCGCCAGCGCTACTGGATTGAGCCGTCGCAAGCTCCGCAGTTGCCAGCAGCGACCGCCGCCGTTCAACGACAGTCGGATATAGCTGACTGGTTCTATCTGCCCACCTGGCAGCGGCGACCGCTGATAGCAGACGCTAGTGCAATCGCACCGGCATCAACCCGCTGGCTTTTATTTACCGATTCTGGCGGCGTCGGGTCTCAGCTAGCGCATCAGCTTGAGCAAAGCGAACAGACGGTGATTACGGTCTCTTCAGGCCGACAGTTTGAGCAGCTTAGCGATCGCCACTACTGCCTCAATCCCCACCAGCCAGAGGACTACTTAACGCTATTGCATGCATTGCAAACTCAGATGTCGCTGCCGCAGCGGATTGTCCACTGCTGGAGTCTAGAGACAGATACCACCTTTGAAACAGTTCAAACTCACGGATTCTACAGCTTAATTCACCTGGCCCAGGCGCTGGCTCAGGTTGACCCGGAACCCCGGCATCTGAGCGTGCTCACCCGGCGTCTTTATGACGTGACTGGTGCTGAGATGCTGACTCCCGCTCAGGCGACGCTGCTGGGAGCCTATAGAGTAATTCCGCAAGAGTATCCGCACCTGACCTGTCAGCTTATTGACATAGAGATACCGCCGCAGTCGAGTCAGAGGCAGTGGCTCTCAACCGCGCTGCAGGCAGAGTTGAAGCAGGCAGCTTCCGAGATTGTCGCCTATCGCAACGGCCACCGCTGGCTTCAGAGCTTTGAACCGCTGCCGTTGCCGTCAACGTCTGCGACATCGCGCCTGCGGCGAGGCGGCGTTTATCTGATTGCTGGCGATTTGGCGGCAGGATTGGGCTTTTCGTTGGCCCAGTTGCTGGCCGAGACCTGGCAGGCCAAGGTATTGCTAGCAGGCGAGAGTGGTCTACCTGCCCGCGAGCAGTGGCAGCCGTGGCTAGATCAGCATGGTAATGAAGATCTGCTCAGTCAGCGCATTCTTCAGTGGCGAGTCCTAGAAGACTCGGAGGCTGAGGTCTGCCTGCTAGAGGCCGATACAACCGATGTAGTCCAACTGCAACGGGCGATCGCTCAGGCTGAACAGCAGTTCGGGGACCTGCAGGGCGTATTCTACACCCCCGCGATCGATGCCACTCAGGCAACTCAGGCGATCGCCGACCTGGATCAAACCAACTGTAAGGCCGCCTTCCAGGCGAGAAGACAGGGACTTGAGGTTTTAGAGGCCGCCCTCGGCGATCGCCCGCTGGATTTTTGCTTGGTGCAGTCTTCTCTAGCCTGCGTCCTGGGCGGCGTGGGATTGGCGGCCTATACGGCGAGCTATGCCTATCTTGATGCCGTGGTCAGCGATCGCAACCGTAGCGGTCAGACACCCTGGTTTAGCGTGAACCGGCAGGCTCGCCAAACGGAGACGCTGTCGCCCTCAGCCCAGCCTGTTGACGCGGCGCTGGAACTTTCAATGACCCCTGCAGAAGTCTGGGCAGCGATTGAGCGGGTTTTAGCTCTGCCAACGGCGGGCCAAATTGTGGTTTCAACCGGCATGTTGTCATCGCGCCTGACGCAGTCGGCTCGTCCTCAGACCGGACAGCCTCCCTCATCTCCCATACAGGCAGCTCAGTCTCAAAAAGACTACGTTGCGCCTGAAACCGAAATTCAGCAAGCGATCGCGTCTATCTGGCAAGACCTGCTGGGTATCGAAGCCGTTAGCATTCACGACAATTTTTTTGAGCTAGGGGGCCATTCCCTGCTGGCAATTCAGGTGGTTTCCCGCCTGCGGCAGCAGTTTGCCGTGGAGCTGCCCTTGAAGAGCATTCTGTTCGACGCGCCAACGGTGGCAGGACTGGCACAGGTAATTGACCAAGAGCAGCCCCAGTCGGACGAGCAGGCGATCGCGGCGTTGCTAGAAGATGTCAAAACTCTATCGCCAGATCAGGTGCAGCAGTATCTGGAAGAATCCCGTTCTGGCGCTTGAAAACCCAAATTGAAGGACTTAAATCAATGGAATTTAGCCTATTTTACTTTTCTGGAGACGGCTCCAAGGTGCAGACCGATAGCTATCAACTGATGATTGAGAGCGCTAAGTTTGCCGATCAGCATGGGTTTTCCGCTCTGTGGATGCCGGAGCGTCACTTTCACCCCTTTGGCGGCCTGTATCCCAATCCGTCAGTGACGGGAGCTGCAATGGCGATGATTACGGAGCATCTGCAGCTACGGGCTGGCAGTGTCGTGATGCCGTTGCATAACCCGGCCCGGGTGGCTGAAGAATGGGCGGTTGTGGACAATCTCTCCCAGGGGCGCGTGGCGATCGCCTTTGCCTCCGGCTGGACAATGGACGATTTTGTGTTGTCAACCGAATCCTACAGCGATCGCAAAGCCGCCATGTGGCGTGGCATTCAGATGGTGCAAAAGCTGTGGTGCGGTGACTCGGTAGAGCTGCAGGAGGCGTCGGGTAAGAGGATTCAGGTCACCACCTTCCCCCGCCCCTTGCAGCCGCAGCTCACCCCCTGGATTGTCTGTCAGTCTCCCAGTACCTACATTGAAGCTGGCAAGATGGGAGCCAACGTCTTGACCTCCCTGCTCTCTGGCACCCTAGACGAAGTAGCCCAGCATATCTCCCTCTATCGCCAAGCCCGCCAAGAACATGGGCACGAGCCAAAGCAAGGCAAAGTAGCGATGATGCTGCACACCTTTGTCGGTGAGGACTTCGACACGGTGAAGGAGCAGGTAAGAGAGCCTTTCTGCAACTATCTCAAGACTCACCTGAATCTGCTAGAGCACTTAGCTAAGGGCCTCAATTTAAAGATTGATCTGAAGTCGCTTTCGCCGGCCGACATTGATAGCTTGCTGATATTTGCCTACGAAGGCTGGCTCAAGGGCAGAACGCTAATTGGTTCCCAAGCTACCTGCCTGCCTATGATTGAGCGCCTACGACGAGCCGGCGTGGATGAAGTGGCCTGCCTGATTGACTTTAATCCCAATTTTGGTGAAGTCATGGCGGCGCTGCCTCACCTGAACGCCTTAAAAGCTCAGTGTCAACATCCCACAATGGCCGCCCTCAGCTAGAAACTCATGCCTGATCTTTCCCAACAGCTAGCCGACCTCTCACCCGCTCAGCGATCGCTGCTAGCCAAGCGCCTGCAGCAGCGGGGACTCAACCTGCCGTCTTCATTAGGCATTCCACGGCGATCGCCCGCTGCCCCTGCAAATGAAGCACCGCTATCTTTCGCCCAGCAGCGGCTGTGGTTTATTCATCAGCTAGATCTCAACCCCAGCTCCTATAACGTATTTAGCGGTTTACGGCTGCAGGGTCGGCTGGACGTTGCGGTCTTAGAAAAAGCGCTGCAGGCTGTTGTCCAGCGTCACGACACGCTGCGGACGACGTTTACCACTAAGGCTGAGGGACAACCTATCCAGGTCATCCAGCCGGACGCTTCGGTTTCGCTGGTGCAGCAGGATCTGACTCAGGCCGCCGATCCAGAGCAGGCAGCGCAACAGCTAGCGCATCAGGAGGCCCGCTGGGCCTTTGACCTGACTCAGCCGCTGCTACGGCTAACGCTGCTAAAGCTGGCAGCAACGGAGCATCTGCTCTTAGTCACAATGCATCACATCATTGCCGATCGCTGGTCGCTGGGCCTTTTTACTCAAGAACTGCAGCAGCTCTATGGCGCCTTTTCTCGCCAGCAGCCAATGCCCCTCGCGCCCCTGCCGATTCAGTATGCCGATTTTGCCGTCTGGCAGCGGCAGTGGCTGCAGGGGACGGAGCTAGAGCGACAGCTCAGCTATTGGCGACAGCAGCTGGCCGCACTCCCGGTCTTAGACTTGCCCAGCGATCGCCCGCGTCCGGCAGTACCAACGTTTCAGGGGGCGAAGTACCCTATCACCTTCGCCAAGCCGCTATCCGATGCCCTCAAAAATTTGAGCGTGCAGTCCGGCGTCACTCTATTTACGGTCTTGCTAACCGCCTTCAAGATTTTGCTGCAGCGCTACAGCCATCAGCACGATATTGTCGTCGGCACCGACATTGCCAACCGTAATCGAGTCGAAACCGAAGGGCTGATTGGTTTATTGGTGAATACGCTGGTGTTGCGCACCGACTTAACGGGCAATCCCACCTGCTTAGAGCTGCTGCAACGGGTGCGGGACGTGCTGCTGGGCGCGTATGCCCATCAAGATTTGCCATTTGAGCGTCTCGTTGCGGCCCTGAATCCAGAGCGGAATCTGAGCCAGATGGTGCCGCTGTTTCAGGTCAAATTTGATTTGCAGTTGGCCCCTTTGCCACCGTTGTCCCTGGGCGAGCTAACCGTTCATCCCCTGGTTTTTGACAACGAAACGACGAAGTTTGAGCTACGCCTCAATCTAGTGGACTCAGAGGCGGGGCTGCGAGGCCAGGTTGAGTACAGCACCGATCTGTTTGAGCGCTCGACTATCGCCCGACTGGTCGGCCACTTCCAAACGCTACTGGAAAATCTAGTTGCCCGTCCTCAGCAGCGCCTGTCTGAACTGTCACTCCTGACGCCCGCTGAGCAGCATCAGCTCAAAGTTTGGAACCAAACCGCTACTGAATACCACAGCCTAAACTGCCTGCATCAGCTCATAGAGGCCCAAGTCGAGCAAACGCCCGCCGCGATCGCCCTCAGCTTTGCCAATCAGCATCTCACCTACCAGGAACTCAACAGCCGCGCCAACCAGCTCGCCCACTACCTACAAGCACAGGGCGTCCTGCCCGATACGCCAGTGGGCCTCTGCTTTGAGCGCTCTTTGGACCTAGTCGTTGCTATCCTAGCCGTCCTCAAGGCGGGTGGAGCCTACGTGCCACTCGATCCTAGCTATCCCTCCGAGCGCCTCGCCTTCATGCTCCACGACAGCCAGGTGCCGCTGTTGCTCACCCACAGCCAGCTCGTTGCTACCCTGCCTGAGCACTCAGCCACCACTATCAGTCTGGATCAGGGCTGGCCCGCGATCGCCGCTTTGCCTACAACCAATCCCACTAGCGCCGTTACCCCGGCCCATCTGGCCTACATCATCTACACCTCTGGCTCCACCGGCCAGCCCAAAGGGGCGATGAACACCCACGGGGCGCTGAGCAACCGCCTGCAGTGGATGCAGTCTGCCTACGGACTAACCGCAGCGGACTGCGTACTGCAGAAGACCCCCTTCAGCTTTGATGTCTCGGTTTGGGAGTTTCTCTGGCCGCTGATGGTGGGCGCGCGGCTGGCGATCGCTAGGCCAGAGGGCCACAAAGACAGCGTTTACCTGGCAGAACTAATTGAGCAGCAGCAGGTGACGACGCTGCACTTTGTCCCCTCCATGCTGCAGGCGTTTCTCGAAGCACCTGATTTAGAGCGTTGCGTCTGTGTGCGCCGGGCCATCTGCAGCGGAGAAGCGCTGCCGGTGGCGCTGCAGGAGCGCTTCTTGGAGCGACTGTCAGCAGAGTTGCACAACCTCTACGGCCCGACTGAAGCGGCGATTGACGTGACCGCTTGGCCGTGTCAGCCAGAGCTAGAACTGACGAGCGTGCCCATTGGCAAACCGATTGCCAACACCCAGATCTATCTGCTAGACCCAGCCGGGCAGCCGGTACCAATAGGGGTTCCAGGCGAGCTGCACATTGGTGGCGCGGGGCTAGCGCGGGGCTACTGGCAGCGAGCGGCGTTGACGGCAGAAAAGTTTGTGCCCAATCCGTTTGCGCAGGCAGCTTCTGGAATTGGGTCAAGGCTTTATAGAACAGGAGACTTGGCCCGCTATCGCCCGGATGGGGCAATTGAGTTTTTGGGCCGTCTGGATTATCAGGTGAAGCTGCGGGGCTTCCGCATTGAGCTGGGGGAAATTGAAGCGGCTTTAGCGCAGCATCCCGAGATTCGAGAGACGGTTGTCACCGCCTCAAACGACAGCTCCGGCTATCAGCGCCTAGTAGCTTATGGAGTGTATGATGCCTCGGCGTTGTCCACATCAGCCCTACGCGATTTTCTGGCTCAGTCTCTGCCGGACTACATGATTCCGTCTGTCTTTATCCCGCTCGACACTTTGCCCCTAACTCCCAATGGCAAGGTCGATCGCCGTGCCCTGCCGCCCCCTACCGAGAGCCGCCCCGACCTCAAGCCAGATTACGTCAAACCTCAGACCGAGCTAGAGCAGGCGATCGCCGCAATTTGGCAGGAGGTGCTGCAGTTAGACACCGTCGGCATTCACGATAACTTTTTTGAACTGGGGGGCCATTCCCTGCTGCTGATTCAGGTTAATACGCAGCTCCGGCAGCAGTTGCAGGCAGATCTCTCTGTTCTCGACCTGTTTCGCTATCCCACCATTGAGGCGATCGCGACTCATCTCAACCAGCGCCAGCGAGAGACTACACCATCTGATCAATCTGCTGTGCCCTCCAGTGTCAGTCGTCAGCTAGAGCAGCGCCAGCAGGGTAAACAGCGGATGCGCCAGCGGCGGCAAAAACGCCTCAAGTAATCCACTAATTGATGTCACGGCGCGATCGCCGATTATCTGTTTTTTGTGTTTTATGAGTGACTCAACCTCCCAACCTCTAGCCAGCGTCACTAACGGCCTAGAAATTGCTGTCATTGGTCTGTCTGGACGCTTTCCAGGCGCTCAAAATGTGGCGCAGTTTTGGCAGAACCTGTGCGATGGCAAAGAGTCCATCACTTTCTTTGCCCCTGAGGAGCTAGAAGCCTCTGTGACAGGGACATCTCAAGTCGATCATCCCAACTATGTCAGAGCCAGCGGCGTCCTAGCTGATAGCGATCGCTTTGACGCGGCGTTCTTTGGCTTTTCTCCCCGCGAGGCCGAAGTGCTCGATCCGCAGCATCGCCTTTTTCTGGAATGCGCCTGGGAAGCGCTAGAGGATGCGGGCTACGACTCGCAGCGCTATGAGGGGCTGATTGGGGTCTATGGTGGCTCTCGCCTCAGCAGCTATTTGCTAGCCAATCTGTTGCCCAATCGCGATCGCCTGTTGCAATCGGTCACGCCCAACCAAATTTTGCTGGGGAACGATCCGGGCAATTTAACCACGCGCGTTTCCTACAAGCTCAACTTAGAAGGCCCAAGCTGCACTGTTGAAACTGCCTGTTCAACCTCTCTGGTGGCGGTGCATCTGGCCTGTCAAAGCTTGCTCAATGGTGAATGTGACATGGCTTTGGCAGGCGGTGTGGGTATTTCATCCCAGCAGAAAAGCGGCTATCTCTATCAGGAAGGGGATATCTTGTCTCCTGATGGTCACTGTCGCGCCTTTGATGCTCAAGCACAGGGAACCGTAGGCGGCAACGGAGTCGGGATTGTTGTCCTCAAGCGTTTAGAAGACGCGATCGCCGATGGTGACTGTATTCGAGCGGTGATTAAAGGCTCGGCAATTAATAATGACGGAGCAGCCAAAGTCAGCTATACGGCTCCCCGAATCGATAGCCAAGCCAAAGTGATTCAAGCCGCCCAGGCGATCGCGGAGGTTGACGCCGCCACAGTGACCTATATCGAAGCCCACGGGACGGGAACAACGCTGGGCGATCCGATTGAAGTGGCGGCGCTGACTCAGGCTTTTCAAACCCAGACCGCCCAGACCGGCTTCTGTGCTTTGGGGTCAGTCAAAACCAACGTGGGCCATTTAGGGGTCGCCGCTGGCGTGACGGGCCTGATCAAAACTATCCTATCGCTGCAGCATCAGCAGATTCCGCCTAGCCTGCACTTTCAGCAGCCCAATCCCAAAATTGATTTTGCCAACAGTCCCTTCTATGTCAACACGGCCCTCACGCCTTGGGATAGCCCGACTCGACCCCGGCGGGCGGGGGTCAGCTCCTTTGGCATGGGCGGCACCAATGCCCATGTGGTGCTTGAAGAAGCTCCTCGCCTACCCTCTGGGGGCTCGCGATCTCATCAGCTCCTCCTCTTGTCAGCCAAAACTCCATCGGCCCTAGAGACAGCCACCGCCAACTTAGTGACCCACCTGCAGCAGCACCCCCAGCTCCCGCTGGCTGATGTGGCCTATACGCTACAGGTCGGGCGGCAAGCCTTCGATCACCGCCGGGTTGCCGTCTGTGAGGACAGAGAGACTGCGATCGAGGTCTTGAAACACTCCGATTCATCTGCTGTCTGGACGCAGCAGGCGGCCTCTGCTCCGCAGTTAGCGTTTATGTTTCCCGGTCAGGGATCCCAGTATGGGGATATGGGACGGGGTCTTTATGCCTCTGAATCGTTATTTCGCGAACAGATTGATCGGTGCTGTCAGCTCCTACAGCCCCATCTCGACGTCGATTTACGCCAAATTTTATTCACCGAGCACGCGCTCTTGACCCAAACTCGCTATACGCAGCCGGCCCTGTTTGTGGTTGAGTATGCGCTCGCTCAGCTCTGGATCAGCTGGGGTGTCTGCCCCCAAGTCATGATTGGTCACAGCATTGGTGAATATGTGGCGGCCTGTTTGGCGGGCGTGTTTAGTTTAGAAGCGGCGCTTCGTCTGGTGGCTATCCGGGGACGGCTAATGCAGCAGTTACCGCCTGGCAGCATGTTGGCCGTCTCGCTGTCAGAGTCAGAGATAAAGCCGTTCTTAAGCGAAAAGATTGGCTTTGCGGTTCATAACGCCCCGCAGCTCTGCGTTCTCTCTGGAACCGATGAAGCGATACAGGAGCTGAGCGATCGCCTGACGCACCAGGGAGTTCACTGCCGTCGCTTACAAACCTCCCATGCCTTTCACTCGGCGCTGATGGATCCCATTCTGGAGCCGTTTGTTACCCAGGTGCAGCAGATAGCCCTGCAGCCCCCCAAAATCCCGTTCATCTCTAACGTCACGGGCACTTGGATTACCGATGCAGAGGCGACCAATCCACGCTATTGGGCTAGGCATTTGCGGCAGCCAGTTCGTTTCAGCCAGGGTATAGCCACCTTACAGTCTGCCTCAGCCTCGATTTTTCTAGAAGTCGGTCCCGGTAGGGTCTTGAGTACCCTCGCCCAGCAAACCTTCTCAGACGCTGCCCTCCCCCCACTCTCTTCTCTGCGCCACCCCAAAGAGTCGCAGTCGGACGTGGCCTTTATTCTCCAGACCCTTGGTAAGCTGTGGTCGCTGGGCATTACTGTAGACTGGTCACGCTTTTCGGCTCACGAACAGCGGCAGCGCCTCCCCTTACCTACCTATCCGTTTGAGCGCCAGCGCTACTGGGTTGAACCTCAGCCAGCAGCTAGCCCCACGCCCGCTGCGCCCCCGATCCCAAAATCTAGCCTGACGGACTGGTTCTATCTGCCTGTCTGGAAGCAAACGCCGCCTCTGGCGCTGCTCAGATCTCAATCTCCAAACCAGCCCCAAACCTGGCTGCTGCTGATTGAGGCCCAAGGCTGGGGACAGGCGATCGCCCGTCAGCTCAGACAGCAGGGCAAAACCGTGATTACGGTCACCTGTGGCCAGCAGTTTCAGCGTCTCAGGGATGGGGACTATGTGCTGAATCCGCTGCACCAGCCAGACTATGACAGCTTGATCCAGGCGCTGACGAGAGCAGATCAAATGCCTGAAGCGATCGCCCACGGCTGGTGTGAGACGGCAGCGGCTGCTTCAGATCAGCTCGGCTTTTACAGCCTGCTATTCCTCACCCAGGCTATTGGGCGGCAAAAAATTGCCAGCCCTGTGCAATTGACAATAATTACTAACAACGCCTACGATATCACTGGTGGCGAACTGCTCTGCCCTGAAGCGAGTACTGCTTTGGGACTGGCGAAGGTCATTCCTCAAGAATACCCCCATATCACCTGCTACAGTGTCGATATTAGCCAGTCTCAGAAGGAATCAGAGCGATCGCTCCTTGAGCAGCTCACGAGTGAACTAACAGCTCCCGCCGATTTAAGCGTGGCCTATCGCGGTCAGCATCGCTGGGTACAAACCTTTGAAGCCGTTCCCTTTAATGAGAATGATTCACAATATTTTTTAAGAGAAAATGGCGTTTATATTATCACGGGTGGACTCGGCAAGCTGGGATTAATCCTGGCCCAGCACATCGCGCAGACAGCGGCTGCCAAGCTAGTCCTCATCAGTCGCTCTGGCCTACCAGAGCGATCGCACTGGCAGCAGTGGCTCGAAACCCATTCTGCACCAGACTTGACCTCTCACCGGATTCAGCAGATTCAGCGCCTAGAGCAGCTAGGAGCTGAGGTTTTAACGATTTCAGCCGATGTGGCAGACATAGCACAAATGCAGACGGCAGTTACTCAAGCAAAGCAGCAGTTTGGTCAGATTCACGGCGTCATCCACGCCGCTGGTATTGCCAATGAGCGTTACGGGATTCAAGATTTGACCCCAGCAGCTTGTCAGCGCCAGTTCCAGGCAAAACTGCACGGCTCACGCCTGCTGACCCAGGTTTTGCAGGATGAGGCTTTAGATTTTTGCCTACTCTTTTCCTCGCTGGCGTCGGTGCTGGGCGGTCTGGGGTTTGCCGCTTATGCCGCTGCCAACAGCTTTATGGATGCTTTGGCTCACCAGCAGCGCCGTCGGGGCAGCTTTCCTATCCTGAGCATTAACTGGGATGCCTGGCAGATTGAGCCGCAAGCAGGTCAGGCGATCGCAGGTTCTACCTTAGGACACGGGATGACGCCCACGGAGGGGGTGGCGATTTTTGATCGTCTGCTGCAGTTACCGCGCCAGGCGCTGGCTCAGATCGTGGTTTCGACTGGGGCCTTGCAGCCCCGAATTGACCAATGGCTCAAGCTAGCCTCTGTTCGGCCAGGGACACCGCAGCCAGCGGCAGCCGCTCAGAGCCTAGAGGGAGCGTCCCGTCATCAAATTGAGCAGACAATCGCAGCAATCTGGCAGCAGGTTTTAGGGGTGGAGTCGATTGGACTGCACGACAACTTTTTTGATCTCGGCGGCAACTCGCTCAGCAGTATTCAAGTGGTTGCGCAACTGAAGCAGCGGTTGAAGGCCCAAATTTCGGTCGTCAACCTCTATGAGTGCCCGACGGTGAGTAGGCTGACGGCCCTCCTGAGACAGGACGACAGCGAAAAGACGCCGCTGGCATCGAGTCTGACGCGCGGCCAGAAGCGCCGAGCTAGACAAAAACAACGCCTATAGATGCTTTTTCCAGACTATTGAGAGTCGCGCGGCTTCGCTCACAGATTGATGAGCAGGCCAGGCTGATATTGAGGATTGAGAAATGAACAGGGCTGAGACACTATCTACCGCTATTGACGATTTAGACATTGCCATTATTGGCATGGCCGGACGCTTTCCAGGGGCAAATACGCTGGAGCAGTTTTGGCACAACTTGCAGCACGGCGTTGAGTCTATTTCCTTCCTCAGCGAGGAAACTCTGCGGGCCGCTGGCGTCACGCCTGACCAGTGGAATCAGCCTCACTATGTCAAAGCCAGCGCCAAACTAGACGACATTGAATGGTTTGACGCGGGGTTCTTCGGCATTTCTCCCCGAGAAGCTGAAATTATGGATCCCCAGCATCGCCTATTTTTGGAATGTGCCTGGGAGGCTCTCGAAACGGCAGGCTATGCGCCCCAGGGGTCTATTGGGGTCTATGCCGGGGCCAATATGAACAGCTATTTAATCAACCTGTATTCCCATCAGGATTTGATGGCGGATTTAGGGGAACAGATTACCTTCGGCAACAGCAAAGACTTTATGCCGACGCGCCTCTCCTACAAACTCAACCTGCAGGGGCCGAGCCTAAATGTTCAGACGGCTTGTTCCACCTCGCTGGTGGCGGTACACGTGGCCTGCCAGAGCTTACTGAATCAGGAATGCGACATGGCGCTGGCGGGCGGCGTTTCTGTCAAGATGCCGCAGACGACGGGCTATCGCTATCGAGAAGACGATATTTTTTCGCCGGATGGTCACTGCCGCGCATTTGACGCCCAGGCACAGGGCACCGTTTTTGGCAGCGGTGTCGGCATTGTGGTGCTAAAGCGCTTAACCGAGGCGATCGCCGATGGCGACTGTATTCAGGCAGTCATCAAAGGCTCGGCCATTAATAACGATGGCTCTTTAAAGGTCAGCTATACCGCTCCCAGCGTGGCCGGACAGGCAGAAGTGATTGTCGAAGCGCTGTCCGCAGCAGGGGTAACCCCCGATACCGTCAGCTATATTGAGGCCCACGGCACGGGAACAGCGATCGGCGATCCGATTGAAGTCCAGGCCCTGACCCAAGCCTTTCGCACCGGCACGACCCAAACCGGCTTTTGCGCCCTGGGGTCGGTGAAAACCAATGTGGGTCATTTGGTCTCGGCGTCAGGGATTGCCGGATTGATTAAAACGGTTCTGGCCCTAAAACACCGGCAGATTCCGCCTAGCCTCCACTTCCAGCAGCCCAATCCCCAAATTGACTTCGCATCCAGCCCCTTTTATGTCAATACTCAGCTCGCAGAGTGGCCGTCTAATGGGGCACCGCGCCGGGCAGGGGTTAGCTCTTTTGGCATGGGTGGCACCAACGCCCACGTGGTGCTGCAAGAAGCCCTGCCCCGGCCTGCTGCCGCGCCCTCCCGGCCTGAACAGCTCCTGCTGCTCTCGGCTAAAACGCCCTCAGCCCTAGAAACCGCCACCCAAAATTTAGCGACCCATCTGCAGCAGGCCCAGCCTAACCTAGCGGATGTCGCCTATACGCTACAGGTCGGTCGCAAAGCCTTCGATTACCGCCGCATGGTGGTTTGCCAGAATACTTCAGAGGCCGTGCAAAAGCTATCGACTGGTGAGCCGCCGCATGTCCTCAGCCATCATCATGCCTCCGGCTCGCCGCCTACCGTCGTCTTTATGTTTCCGGGACAGGGGGCGCAGCATGTGGCGATGGGCCGGGGTCTTTATCAAACTGAGCCAGTCTTTCGCCAGCAGCTCGATCAATGCTGTCAGTTGCTTAAGCCCCATCTAGGCTTAGATTTGCGGGAGATTTTGTATCCCTCGGCTGAGGCCAGCCAGCAGGCAGCCACCGATACCTTAGGCCAAACCTGCTACGCTCAGCCCGCCCTCTTTGCAATCGAATATGCGCTGGCTCAGTTATGGATGAGCTGGGGGGTGCAGCCAGAAGCCTGCATTGGTCACAGTTTAGGAGAATATGTTGCCGCCGCTCTGGCAGGCGTTTTCACTTTAGAGGAGGCGCTGGGCCTGATTGCCGCTAGAGGTCGGCTGATGCAGCAGCTGCCAGCCGGGGCCATGCTGTCGGTGCACGCTTCTCCCTCTGACTTGCAGCCCTTCCTAGAAAAGCGTTTAACCATCGCCAGTCACAATAGCCCTTCCCACTGCGTAATTTCAGGTCGGGCGGCGGCGATCGCTGAGGCTGAGTCAGCCCTGACCCAGGCGGGCATTCGCTGTCGGCAACTGGCGGTGGGACATGCCTTTCACTCGGCTGACGTTGACCCCATTCTGGATGCCTTTGCCGCTGCCCTACAAACTATTGACTTGAAGACACCGCAGCTTCCTTTTCTGTCGAATGTTAGCGGTACCTGGATTCGTCCGGCTGAAGCCAGCGATCCGGGCTACTGGGTACGCCATTTACGCCAGTCTGTGCTCTTTAGTGAAGGGCTGACCGAAGTGCTGCGCCAACCTGCTCGCGTTTTGCTGGAAGTTGGCCCAGGGCGGACATTGAGCACCTTCGCCAAGCACCACGCTAAAGAGGCTGTGGTTTTAACCTCGATGCGCCATCCCCAGGACGAGTCAGCCGACCGGGCTGTTCTGCTGCGGGCGTTGGGGCAGCTCTGGCTGGCTGGCGGAACCGTTGACTGGGCCGGGTTTTATCGCCAGGAGCAGCGGCAGCGGCAGCCGCTACCGACCTATCCCTTTGAACGACAGCGCTATTGGATTGACCGTCAGCCTGCCGCTACCAGCGGCACCCCTCAGCCGTCACTGGCTAAAAAAGCCGACATTGCCGACTGGTTTTATGTGCCGCTTTGGCAGCAGTCAGTATTGACGCGCCCACAGCCCCTAGAGGCCGGAACTTTCTTAGTTTTTGCCGACGAGTTGGGGCTAGGCGACCAGCTAGCCCACCGCCTGCAGCAACAAGGCCACCGCGTCACAATTGCTCAGCTTGGCGAAAAATTTGAGCAGCTTGACCAAGCTACCTATCAGCTCAATCCAGCTCAGCCAGAGCAGTACGATCGGCTGCTGCAGGAGCTCTCGGCCA
Source organism: Leptolyngbya sp. SIO4C5 (assembly GCA_010671965.1). Taxonomy (GTDB): domain Bacteria; phylum Cyanobacteriota; class Cyanobacteriia; order Phormidesmidales; family Phormidesmidaceae; genus Sphaerothrix; species Sphaerothrix gracilis. Next base: position 2,498 of record JAAHIC010000018.1, on the reverse strand, counting down.
GCGATCGCTGGCCGGAGCAGATTGTCCACAGTTGGACGATAACGGCCTCAGCGCCAGCCAGCCTCACCCTCGACTGCCTCGACGATAGCCAAACGCGCGGCTTTTACAGCCTGCTCTTTCTGGCTCAGGCACTGGGTCGACACAGCCTCAATCAGCCCTTGCCAGTGACGGTGATATCGAGTCATCTGCAGCGGGTGCTGGAAACCGACAGCCTCTGTCCAGATAAGGCCACCCTGCTCGGCCCTGTCAGAGTGATGGAGCAAGAGTACCCCCAGCTCAACTGCCGCAGTGTTGACGTCAGCCTGCCGGCGCTAGACAGCCGCCAGTTTCAGCAGCTTGTCAGCACGCTGCTGGTTGAACTACAGGCTCAGCCGCGCGATCGCTGCGTTGCCTATCGTGGTCAGCAGCGTTGGGTTCAGGTCTTTGAACCCCTGCCGCTACCCGAAACCCAGACGGTTCCCCAACTGCGATCGCAAGGCGTCTACCTAATTACGGGCGGACTGGGGGGTATAGGGCTAGCGATCGCTGAATATCTGGCAAAGACCGTACAGGCGCGCCTGATTTTGCTGGGGCGATCGGCTCCAGCTAAAGCGGACTGGCCTCAGTGGCTAGAGGAGCAAGGGCTAGAGGACGAGACCAGCCAAAAAATACAACACCTGCAGCGGTTAGAAGCTGCCGGAGCAGAGATTTTAGTGATTCGCGCCGATGTTACCCATTCGGCCCAAATGCAGCAGGCGATCGCCCAGTCCCTAGCCTGCTATGGCACGATTCACGGCGTGATTCACGCGGCAGGTCTGCCTAGTGGTGGCGTCATGCAGGGAAAAACGCGGGACGGCGTTGAATCAGTTTTAGCCCCCAAAGTGAAGGGGACGCTGATTCTGCATCAGGTTTGTCAGGACTTACCGCTAGACTTCTTTGTGCTCTGCTCCTCTTTAAATGCGGTGATTGGCGGTGTCGGGCAGGTTGATTACTGCGCAGCTAATGCGTTTCTGGATGCGTTTGCCCATGCCCATGCCGACCCAGACGGGCCATTGACCCTGTCGCTCAGCTGGGATGCTTGGCAGGAAGTGGGCATGGCGGCCCGGCTGGGCGATCGCTCCCCCCTGGCGCAATCAGCCACCCCTGGCAGGGCGGTGGCCCATCCTCTGCTGGATACCTGCCTGCTCGAAGCGGCTGACCAGGCCGTTTATATGACCACCCTAACGGTGGCAGACGACTGGGTGCTGAGTGAGCATCGCATTCAGGGAACGGCCGTGTTAGTCGGCACGGCTTACTTAGAGATGGCACGCGCAGCCGTCGCCGATTATTGTCACCCCGTCGGCGCGATCGCCCTGCAGGATGTCTATTTTCTCAGTCCTCTAGAAGTTGCGGACACGGGCAGCAAGCAGGTACAGCTCCACCTGCAGCGGCAGGGTGAGACGATTGAATTCGTGATTCAAAGCCGCTTGGCGACGGGGGCAAATCAGTGGCAAGTCCACGCGCAAGGCAAAGCCCGTTGTTTGGCGGCGACCCAGGATTTACCCGCTCAGTCCATCACCGCGATCGCGGCCCAGTGCCAGCAGCAAGCGATCGTCATCGCCCCTGAAGCCGCAGCATCCGGTTCAGGGCGCCTGGCCGAATTTGGGCCGCGCTGGACGAATTTGCAGCAGATTCAGGTGGGGCAGCACCAAGCCTTAGCCACCTTAGAGCTGCCCGCGTCCTTTAGAGATGATCTAGACGCCTACAGCCTGCACCCGGCCCTGCTGGATTTAGCAACAGGCTTTATGCGACGGGTTTATGGCGGTGTGTATTTACCCTTTTCCTACAGGCAATTAATCGTGAAGCGATCGTTGCCTAGCCACATTTATAGCTATGTTCAGGCATGCCCGCAGCCAGAGACGCCCACGGAAACATTGACCTTTGACGTGCAACTTTTGGACGAGCAGGGCAGAGAGTTGGTCACGATAAATGAGTTCACGATGCGCCAGGTCAAGCCAGATACTGGCTTTGCTCAGGCAGACCACCGCTTAGTAAAGGCGATTGCCGCTCAGACACTCGCTGGCTCAGCCCCCACACTCGCGGCAACCACCAGCCCCCATTCGCTAGCCCAGCGGGGACTGACGCCGCAGGAAGGCATTGAGGTCTTACGGCGGGGACTGCAAGCCAATTGGCCGCAGGTGCTGATCTCTACCCGTGATTTAGCCGCGGTCATGGCCCAAAAGCAATCGGCGCACTGGCAGCAGGCTTCTACCCCTGCCCCTGACAGCCAGCAGCCCAGCTATCCCCGACCGCCAATGGGCACAGCCTATGCAGCTCCCCAAACACCAATTGAGCAAAAGACGGCAGAGATTTGGCAGCAGTATTTAGGCATTACGAATATTGGCATTCACGATCACTTCTTCGAGCTAGGCGGGGACTCGCTGCTGGCAACCCAGGTGATTGCGGCCATGCGGCAGGCTTTTGCTGTGGATTTGCCGTTGCACAGCTTGTTTGAAACACCCACTGTGGCCCAGCAGTCA
>JAAHIC010000179.1 GCA_010671965.1 Leptolyngbya sp. SIO4C5 | reverse complement strand
CATAGCAGGCGTCAAATATCCATCCTGCAGAGCTTGCTCAACAATTTTTTCAATAGTCATTCGGCTTGAGAACTCCGTTGAACTAGGGGTATAGAAGCCGTAGCGCATCTAGGCTGAGACTCTAGGCTTTCATTGTTCTGGCTGTAGTGTGCCCACCTTGTACTACAGAGAAACTTTTTTCCGGGCAAATCGGGCCTATCTGGCAAAAACCAGTGTTGCTCAGCCAAATCGGGTATTAATCAATGCTCTGATCGCGCCACTGCGTCGGATCTACGGCTACGCCGTTGACGTATAAGCCCCAGTGCAGATGGGGCCCAGTTGAGGCCCCGGTAGAGCCAATAGCGCCAACAGGCTGTCCGGCCTGTACAAAATCTCCCTCTTGCACGTCAATGCGACTGAGGTGAATAAAAATGCTGAGTACGCCTTGGCCGTGATCAATGCCGATGGTATTGCCGTGCAGCTCAAAGCCATCCGCGACCCGTCCCACCAGTCGCACCTGCCCCGCTGCCGGAGCCACCACAGGGGTGCCCGTGGGAGCTGCATAGTCTACGCCGCGATGGTAATAGTCCTCAGCAAAAACGCCATTATAGTAGCGCCGCACGCCATAGGGAGTGCTGACGCGACCGCTGCTAGGCCGCTGCAGTGGCCCATTCCAGTACTTTTCGGGGCTAACTGTCTGTTTGAAGGTCCCCACTCGATCAAATTCATAGTCCGTGCCTTCAATCCCGGCCCGATCGGCAGGTAGCCAGATTCGCTGAGTCGGGAAACTGCGGTTGCGCAGCCAAACTGTGAGGTTGCGGGTCGGCTCCTGGCCAATTACCCGGACAATGTGCTCCCCGGAGCGATCGAGGGGGCTGGTGGGAATCAGCGCCCGGTAGCGATTGTTGCCAAGGGGAAAGCTGGCAAACTCCTGCTGGTCGTCTAGGGTAATCGTAGGCGGTTCGGTTGAGGCTGGATCTTCGGCCTGCACCACCACGGAGAAAGTTGTTCCCAGCTCTGGATCACCAGGATTGATGGCAACCTGATAGGCCTGGGCAGCCTGCTGCCCCAGAACAACCAGCAGGGTCAAGGTGCTAGCAAATAACAGCCAGAGTCCATAGCGCCAATACAGCGAAGTTCGCTGGCGAAATAGGAAACTCAGGCGAGGGTTGAAAGCGGGTTTCATAGTGCGTGAGGAAAACGAGTGAGTCTAAATAATGATGGCTGGCTTAGAGCAGCTTCAAATAGGCGATCGCGTGTCGCCACAGAATCAGCGTTTGCCCTTCATTGCCATCCACACAGAGGCAGTGAGGATCCTGCCAGCGCAGGGTGCCGCTAATCACATCGCTGGTGACTAGCTTAATTTCAATTGCCTGTTTTTCTCGAATCAGGGATTGAAACTGATGAACGCTCGGCAGTCCGGTTTCTAGTTCAGTAGCCATAACTTTAAATGAAGCTAAAACGGTGTAAAAGGTTCAACTTTAATTTACCTGCCCAACCTGATTTAATTGATTACCTGTGGACTGGTTACAATAGTTGACATTTGCAAAGGGAGAGGGGCATGGCGGCGTTTACTAAGTATCACGGCTTGGGCAATGATTTTGTGCTGATTGATAATCGGCAGCAGTCAGAGCCGCTGCTAACTCCGGCAGAAGCTATCCGCCTGTGCGATCGCCACTTTGGCATTGGCGCAGACGGCGTTATTTTCGCCCTGCCCGGTACCGGCGACCACGACTACGCCATGCGCATTTTCAACTCTGACGGCTCAGAGCCAGAAATGTGCGGCAACGGCATTCGCTGCCTGGCGAAGTTTCTGATCGATCTAGAGACTGCATCGGGGCAGACACCGCAGTTGCCCAAACGCTATGCGGTTGACACCCTAGCCGGAACTATTGTGCCGCAGCTACAGGCCGACGGTCAGGTGACGGTGGATATGGGGCCACCCCGGCTGCTGGCCGCTGCAATTCCGACGACCCTGGCGGCGAGTGAGGAGAAAGTAGTTGATCAGGCGATCGCCGTAGCCGGACAAACCTGGCAGGTCACCTGTGTCAGCATGGGCAATCCCCACTGTATTACTTTCGTCGAGGATGTGACGGCAATAGATCTAGCTCAAGTTGGCCCCCAGTTTGAACATCACGCCGCTTTTCCAGAGCGGATCAACACTGAGTTTATTCAGGTGGTGCATCCAGGACATTTGAAAATGCGGGTATGGGAGCGCGGCGCAGGCCCCACTCTGGCCTGCGGTACAGGGGCCTGTGCCTCCCTAGTAGCCGCAGTGCTCAACGGCAAAAGCGATCGCCAAGCGACGGTAGAGCTACCGGGTGGGCCGCTGCAGATTGAGTGGTCCGCCGCCGATAATCACGTCTACATGACCGGCCCAGCCGAAAAAGTGTTTACAGGCGAACTGGCATAGACTTTCCACCGATTATGACTATTGTTTTAACCAACGACGACGGCATTGACGCACCGGGGATTGCCGCCCTACAGGCAGCTCTGGGCGATCGCGCTACAGTGTGGGTCGCGCCGAATCAGCCCCTATCGGGCTGTAGCCATCAAATTAACCGGGGCGGAGCCATCTCAATTGAACAGCGCGGCGGCGATCGCTATGCCATTGGCGGCACGCCGGCTGACTGTACTCGCGTGGCCCTGAGTCATCTGTGTCCGCAGGCCGAATTTGTCCTATCTGGCATCAATGCTGGCGGTAATTTAGGGGCTGACATCTACGTGTCGGGGACGGTAGCAGCAGTGCGAGAAGCGGCGCTATTGCGAGTGCCGGGCATTGCACTGTCCCACTATATTCAGCGGGGGCGGCTGATTGACTGGGCAGCAGCGGCGCGGTTGACGGCCAAAGTGTTAGATAAGCTCCTGCAGCAGCCCTTACCAGCAGGGGCCTTTTGGAACGTCAATTTGCCCCATCTAGCCGCAGACGATCCCGATCCAGAAATGGTCTTTTGTCCCACCTGCACCCAGCCCCTGCCCACTGACTATGCTGTTGAAAACAATCAGTTTCGCTATGTGGGCCAGTACGGCCAGCGACAGCGAGATCCGGGAGCCGATGTCGAAGTCTGTTTCTCCGGCAAAGTCAGCATCACTCAGGTGCGTCTCTGGTAAAGCGATCCCCAAGTTTAGTGATTCACTGCCTGATTTCAGTAGAATAGCTAAGCAAGATAAAAGGACGTTTCCCTGAAGACGTAATGGCCCTCACCCAGATCAGTAATGCTTTGACGCTGTTCTTCAGCTTGCTGGTGGAAGCGATTCCCTTTCTCCTGTTGGGAGTCACTTTTTCTAGCGTGCTGCTGCTGTTTGTAGACGAGCAGCGTTTGGTCGCTGCCATGCCGCGTAATCCCTTGTTAGGTGCGCTGGCAGGCAGCCTAGTGGGCTTTTTGTTTCCGGTCTGTGAGTGCGGCAATGTGCCTGTGGCTCGGCGGCTGCTGCTGCAGCAGGCTCCGGCTTCGGTGGCGGTCGGTTTTCTGTTAGCGGCTCCCACAATCAATCCCATCGTCATCTGGGCGACCTGGACGGCCTTTCGCGATCAGCCAGAAATTGTGGTGCTGCGGGTGCTGTTTTCCCTGATTATTGCAACGCTAATTGGCTGGGTGTTCAGCGTACAGAAAGATTTACGGCCCTTACTACAGCCCTCGCTAGCCCGTTTGATGCCAGAGCCTCAGCCAGAGTGGGGGGTGGAGGCGGCTTCACCCCTGCTGCAGTCGGGCACCTACCTGATGCAAAAACCAGGACAGACCGTTTCGCTGGCGGCGGCGACCTATGGCGTGCCCTTACCCAGTCCGGTGCGGAAGCCCTGGTCTGATAAGCTGCGGCTGCTGTTAGACAACATTATTCAAGAGTTCCGGGAGCTGGGAGCTGTTTTGCTGCTGGGCAGCGCGATCGCCGCTTTTGTGCAGGTGGCGCTGCCCCGCGAAGTGGTTTTGAGCCTGGGCCAGGGGCCTGTAACCTCCATCGTGGCGATGATGGTGCTGGCCTGGGTAGTTTCTATCTGCTCGACGGTAGACTCCTTTTTTGCCCTATCCTTTGCCTCTACTTTCACGAGCGGCTCGCTGCTGGCTTTTTTGGTCTTTGGCCCCATGATCGACCTGAAAAATATTAGCCTGCTGCTGACGGTGTTTCGCCCCCGGGCAATTTTGTACCTTTTTGGTCTGGCAGCGCAGCTCACCTTCGTGTTGACCCTGCTGATTAACTTGTATTTGGGATAAAAAAGCGAGATGAGACGTCAGCGATCGCCCTACATTCCCTGGACAGAAATTCTAGACATTTTGGTACTGCTAGCCTGGGGCGCGGCTTTACTCAAGTACTGGCTTACGGGACAGCTCAGCATTCTGCTGCACCCAGACTATCGCTGGCTCTCCAACTCAGCGGCCATTGTGCTTTTGCTGATAGCCGCGATTCGCACTCTGCGCCTCATCCAGACACTCTGGGGTCAGCGCCCCCAAGCGATCGCCAATCCCCGCCACTTCACCCTGCTGCCCCCCAGCGTCAGCAGCTTTATGCTGCTAGCGGTTGCCGTCTTTGGCCTCACCTATACCCCCCGCGCTTTTGCCAGCGATACGGCCCTGCAGCGCGGCATCACCGACACCCTGACCCTGACGCGATCGCAGCCGCAGCAGTTTCGCTTGGACAATAACCCCGCCGAACGCTCGGTGATTGACTGGGTGCGGACCATCAATGCCTACCCAGAACCCGACGCCTATAGCGATCAGGCGGTCAACGTCAGCGGCTTTGTGATCCACCCGCCTGACTGGCCCGATAACTATTTGATGGTGTCTCGCTTTGTGCTCACCTGCTGCGCCGCCGATGCCTATCCGGTGGGGCTGCCGGTAAAGCTAGTGGGCGATCGCACTGCCTATGCGCCCGACACCTGGATAGAAGTGCAAGGCACCATGATGACTGAAACCTTGGCAGAGCGGCGGCAGCTCGTGATCGACTCTGCCAGCCTAACTGAAATTCCAGAGCCGGATAATCCCTATGAGTACTAATCGCAGACGGCAGCTGCGTTTACTGCCAATCGATCGCGTAGCTATCAGCTTTATGGCGGCCCTCGCCGTGGCGGTGGTGCTTTTACTGCTGATTGGCGATCGGGCCGCGGCGCGGGTGCGCTCTTTTTCCTGGGAAGGGCATCACATTGGCGCGGAAGACGTAGCTTTCGTGATGGCGTTTAGTCGACCTATGGATCACGACAGCGTCGAGACTAATCTGCGCATCACGCCGCCGCTGGCAGGCAAGTTTAGCTGGGCTGGCCGCCGCATGGCCTATACCCTTGCTGCCCCTATTCCCTATGGTGAAACCTTTGAGGTGGCGCTGCCCAATGCCCGCGATCGCTTCACGGCGACAACTGAGCCAGCCAAGTTTTTGGCATTTGAGGGGACGTTTCAGTCCCGCGATCGCGCCTTTGTCTACCTGGGGGTTGAAGGCGAAGAAAAGGGCCGCCTGGTGCTGTTTAACCTCAATCAGCCAGAGCAGCAAAAGCAGCTACTCACGCCCCCCAACCTGGTTGTTTTAGACTTTGAACCCTATCCCCTAGGCGATCGCCTGTTGTTTGCGGCAACGGATCTAGAAGCTTATCGGCAGGGTCAGCTCAACCAAAAACTTTACACCGTCACCACTGGCCTTCAGCCCAACGCCCCAGAGCAGATCGGGGAAGCGGCTCAGCCTTTTTGGCAGCGCTGGTCACCACTGGGCCAGTCGGCCCCACCCCTAGGCATCATTGAGCCTGTTCTAGACAATCAAACCTACCAGAACCTCAAATTTGATTTAGCGCCTAACGGTGAATTCATCGTGGTACAGCGAGTCAATCAGCAGGATCCCGCCGATTTCGGCCCTTGGATTGTACATGCCAACAGCTCACCCCAGCCGCTAGAAACCGAGCCGGGCGGAGACTTTTTGATTGCACCTGACAGCCAAACGCTGGTGATGCTGCAGGGAGAGGGCACTGCCGTCATTCCGCTGCCCGATGAGATAGGGGCAAAGCCACAAACAGCTGAACCGCTAGAATTTTTGGCTGACTATGGCCGGGTGATGGACATTGCCAGCGATGGCAGCGCTGCCGCAATGGTGAACTTCAATCAGAACAATCCTGAGCAGCGCTATACGGAATCGCTATTTTTGGTGACCAATCAGGGAGAGGAAAAAGAGCTGCTGACAGCAACAGGCTCCATTCTAGAAGCTAAGTTTGATCCCACTAACCGCATTCTCTATTGTCTTGCCAGTGAGCTAATTGAAGCTGAGGAGTACGTTGAGCAGCCTGTACTCACCTCCGTCAACGTTGAGACGGGGGAAATTCGCGATCTCCTAGCTTTACCCCCCCAGCGTAATATCAGCATCAGCTTGGCCCCGGATGGTCTAGCACTGCTGTTTGATCAAGTCGTCTCGGTAGAGGCTTCCGCCCCCAGCGACCTCCGCGCCGATGACGGCAGCGCTATCAGTACCAGCCGCATCTGGCTGCTGCCACTGTTTAAAACTCCGATAGAGCGAACTGAGGGAATGCCAACTCAGGCTATTCAACCCCAAGAACTTCCGTTCGCCGGTCTGCGGCCTACCTGGCTGCCCTAACGCTGCGGCAGCGCCAATTTAACTTGGCTGCAAATTGAATAAGCTTTTCGTCTACAGAAATATATAGCAAATAGATGAGACATGCGGTTACCACAGCATGTTTACAATGTCATCTGCTCTCCAGCAGATCTATGGAAAAGATTGACAACATTTTCTTGTCAACTTGCTTGATTTTCTGTCTAATCTTCTAGGGCTTAAGCCCGTAAAGTTTTCGTCAAGAATTCAGCTATTTCCTGAAAATACTGAATGAATTGGTTCCTGAACGTTGTCCTTTGAATCTAGACATTATCCAATCGAGTGTGTGGTGTAAGGAGCCGAAACGAGTGTTTGAAAATAAGTATTGGCTATCAGGGCTGGCAGCTTCCTTGCTGCTGACGAGTGGCAATGCCGCTGTGGCAGCTATTCCAGAGAATGCTTTAGCAACGGAAGCCGATAGCAGCGCGTCTGAACTCACGGCTGATTTATCAGCGGAATTGTTGACAGAGCCGCTGACAGAGCCGTTAGCAGAGCCGCTACCAACAGCCCCTGTACAGATAGCGCAGGCAACATCCGTCAGCAATTTGTCCGATGTTCGCCCTACGGATTGGGCTTACCAGGCTTTGCGAACCCTAATCGAAGAATATCGCTGCCTACAGGGCTACCCGGATAATACGTTTCGGGGCAATCAAACGGTGACCCGCTATGAGTTCGCCGCCAGTTTGACCGCCTGCTTAGATGCCATTGTGGCGATCGCGCCTCAAGATGGGCCGATGGTCGATCGCTTAGAGCGCGAGTTTGAGCCGGAACTGATTCGGCGGGTGGAAGTGCTAGAGGCTAGGGTAGAGGAGCTAGAAGAAAATCAGTTTTCAGATAATACCCGCCTGTTTGGTCAGGTAATTGTTGGTGTGCAGGGCCGCAGCAGTAACGAGGCGGATTTCTTCCCGGTAGACGGCGTGCGCGACACGGAAGATCCCGGTGACAGCGTTAATCTAATTACCAACGCTCAGCTCAGCCTGCTCACACAGCTCAATCCGCGCACGCTTTTGCTGACGGGCTTACAGGTGGGCCAGGGCAGCACCGCCCCCAGCTTGACTAACAACGTCCGGCTAGGTTATGAGGGGGATACCGATAATACCTTCAAGCTTAGCGACCTCACAGTTCGTCATTTGGTCAGCGATCGCTTTGCTGTCATTGTCGGGGCTGAAGGCGTCAACCCGGTCAACGTGTTTCGAGGTGCTAACCGGATTGAGAGCGCCGGCTCTGGCCCGCTCTCAGCCTTCGCTCAGCGCAACCCCATTATTAATATTGGCGGCGGGCGCGGTGGACTGGGGTTTGACTGGCAGATAGCCGACCGCCTCAGCCTGCAGGGGGTCTATTCTTCCAGCGGCCCCTCTGA
>JAAHIC010000178.1 GCA_010671965.1 Leptolyngbya sp. SIO4C5 | reverse complement strand
CCAGCTCGATGGCGGTCGCATCGTGCTGGCCGGCTGGCATTAAGTTGATGGCGTTGATTACCAATCCCAGCCAGCCCAGCAGCACCAGCGGATGCACGTCTATCAGGTTTTGCTGCACATCTGCGCCCAGCATCACCCGCGCCAGAGAACCGACTAAAATCGAGCTTTGAAAGAAGCCTGCCGGAATTTGGAACAAGCTGCCTGAATGGGAAAGTCCCAGACCAATCAGCAGCATTACTAGGGACACGACCCCCCCCACCGCTGGCCCCGCAAAGGCAATGTCAAACAGGACGGTGCGGTTCGGCAGCAGCGACTCGAAGCGGGTCAGACTGCCAAAAGAGCCAATTTGCCAAGCAGGCAGGAAAAACGGCGGGCTGGTCTTGATACCGTAGCCCTGGGCCTGGAAGAAATGGCCGAACTCATGCACAACTAAAATCAAGAAAATGCCCAAGGCCAGCGGCAGAATTTCCGGCCAGCGGCCCGTTTCTTGAAAAAAGTCGAAGCCCATGAGAATACCGCTGGTTTCCAGACAGGTGGCCAGAGTGGCGATCGCCAGAGCAACGCACAAAACCTTTTGAGCCGTCGTCGTCGGCTTGGGGTCGGCGCTGCCGGGCAGCACAATCACCACGGGCCGATCTTCTGGTCCCTCCAGCAGAAACAGGCGATAGCGATCGCCTAACCGCGCCGCCAACATTTCTCCCAGCTTAGCCGCCGTCTCTTCTGGCTCCCCGCGCAGGTTTCCTTTGAAGATGGCCCCTTCCTGATAGGGAATGGTTTCAGTCCTAAAAAAGGTATCAACGCCGAAAATACCTTCAATCTGGCTCAGCTCTTCAGTGGGAATCGTGGTCACGGCTGGCTCACCGTCAGCAGCAGGCTCGGCTTCATCGGTTTCAGTCGGCGATGCAGAACCCTCCCCCATCTCTTTTTCGGTGACAGCGGCAAAGCTAGAAGCTCGCTTTGCCGCTAGCTCATCAGCCCCCAAGCTCCGCAGTTGCCTGCCTAAATAAATATATAAACCAGCCGATATCAGCACTAGCGCTAGCACCCCGGCCAGATTCAGAAAAACACCTGCGGCGAATAGGCCAAAGAAGATCAGCCAGGGCACCATCAGCACCAGTGACTGTAGCCAGGCTAAAATTCCCAGTTTGCCAAAGGGTCGCGCTCGGAGAAATCCCCAGACCAAAATGGCGATCGCCGCCAGCAAAATCAAAAACGTGATCATTTAACTCGTTTTAGTTAAAAACAACTCATAGAAATAGGCTAAGTATTTGTCTATACTCACTCGCAACGCCCAGGGATGCAACTGTCTACCGGCTGTCATTCTGCCGGCTGCGCGGCAGCAGGCTCTGCCAAAATTGCCGCCAATGCCGATCGAACCGGCTGGGGATCGTATCCCAGGGCAAAGGCGCGGCTGCTCTCGAGGGAAACATCGTGCGGCCGGGGAGCAGGCATGGCCACCTGCGATCGCAACCTGGCCGTCAGCCGCGCCTCCGGCAGGCCCAGCAACGCGACCAGTAACTGCCCGAACTGATAGCGAGAGAGCCGTTCCCTGCCGCCCAGGTGCAAAATGCCCTCGGTCTGTAAGGCCAACAAAAGTCCTTTGGCGGCACATTCAGCCCGCACTGGCGTCCGAAACTCATCGGTAAACAAAGCCAAAGGCTCCGTTTCCTGTAGCTGATCGATGAAGCCCTGCAGGAAGCAGCCCGCCGTTGGCGTAGCCCGGTCGTACATCAGCGGTAGGCGACAAACGGTTGCCTGCGGATAAACGGTTAGAATTTCGGCCTCAGCGATCGCTTTTTGCTGACCATAGCAGCTCAGCGGCGTGGGCTGGTCACTTTCGCTGTAGGGGGCTGCTTCGCCATTGAAGACTAGGTCCGTTGATGTGAACACGTAGGGAATTTGCGCTTGGGCACAAAGCTGGGCTAGCTGGAGAGAAGCTGTAACGTTAATCGGATAGGTCGCGGCCGGATGGAGCTGGCAAAAGTTGGGTTTGGACTGGGCGGCGGTGTGAATCACAGCATCGGGCTGAACCGACTGAAACAGCGCCGCGATCGCATTTGAATCGGCCAAATCGAGCGCATGCAGCGAACTGTCCGGTAGCTGAGGCCGCTGCTGGTAATACGTTCCCCAAACCTGCCAGTCTGTCTGAGCCAGCCGACAGACATAGCCGCCGAGAAAACCGCTGGCCCCCGTCACTAAGAGTTTTGCCATTCGTCTATGGGTAATTGACTCTATTCCCTCTACGATAGGGCAAGGATTTGCCGCGCCAGCAGGCCGTCACGATTTCAGCCTTTGCAACGACTATGACCCACAACTCTTCTCAACCAGAGACGCCCGAATCTCCAGCCGCCGATACCCATAACGACGAGGCTGAGGCGATCGCGGCAGAGGCTTCTCAGCCTGCGGAATCAGTCACTCCTGAAGAGGCTGACCTAGCCGATGCCTCCCCCGATACGGCTGACGCGCTAGCAACGGCTTCTGAGGCAACAGCCACCGCTGAAGAAAGCTCGGTTCGCGTCGTCACGGTCACCCCTGCCGGCACGCGGCAACCCAGCCCGGCTTCGGCTAACGTCGTGGCTTTGGTGGCCGTTGCGATCCTGCTGACTGGCTTGGTTTTAGATGACTTTTGGCTAACGCTGGCCGGATCGCTGGTCACGATGACGATTTCGTTTCGTCTGATCTGGCCTTCTCTCAGCGCCTTTTTGGCTGAAATTTCTAGCCAGCAACAGGCTCTCCTTGTTGCCCTCCCCAGCTCTGTTCTCGGCATTATTGGGCTGATGCAGATTAGCGGCATCAATGCCCGCATTTTAGCTTGGGGGCGGGGTATTCGCTGGGATGTGGTAGGAGCAATTGGCGACTTCTTCGGCGCCTTTGGCCAGATTTTTATCGCGGTGCTGGCGGTTTACGTAGCGTGGCGGCAGTACATCATCTCCCGCGATCTGACGGTGCAGCAAAACCGCATCACCCAGCAGCAAACGATTGACGCTTATTTTCAAGGTATCTCCGATCTGGTCCTAGATGATGAAGGCCTGCTAGAAGATTGGCCGCAGGAGCGAGCGATCGCCGAAGCGCGGACAGCCGTTATTCTCAGCAGCATTGATGCCTCCGGCAAGGCTAAGGTGATTCGCTTTTTGTCGCGATCGCGCTTGCTGACGCCGCTGAAGCGAGATACCCGTCTGGGCCGCCCGATTTTAGATGGCAGCGGCGGCTACGCTGAGGATCGCCAGCAGGGCACCCGCGTGATTGACTTGGGGGTAATGCTGGCTGCTACCGACCTGTCGGCCAGTGACCTGCGCTGGAGCGACCTCAGCGATGCCAACTTGGTCAGGGTCAATCTGTATAAAGGTGATTTGGTGCGGGCCAACCTGGCGCGGGCCATTCTCTACGAGGCCAACCTCACCGGCGCCGACCTCATGGGATCCCGGTTTTTCTACGGCTCTTTAGAAACCGCCTCTCCCCGCAGCCGCACCGATCCGCCTAACTACATTACGGGTGCCTATACGGGAGCGGTGGTAGAAGGAGCCGACTTCACCAACGTGCAGCGACTTTCTGAAATTCAGCGCCACTACTGCTGTGCCTGGTGCGGCAGTCGCAGCCGCGCCACCATTCCCGGCGGCTGTGAAGATGTGCCCAATCTGCTAGGCCGTTAGCGGGCGATCGCTGACAGCGGGCAGAACTACCTCAGGCCCAAAAACTTGTGAGTTTGCAAACTCAGGCGCCAGTTAGGCCGCTGCCGCACATAGTCAAAGACACGCTGCGTACTCTCTGGCGTGTTCCACTCTGGCTGCAGCAGCTTAACGGCAGTTGCGGGCACCAGAGCCGCCTGCTGTTCGGCCCAAATAAAATCTTCAGGCTGAGCAATTACCACCTTTAACTCATCAACGTGGGGATAAACGCTGGCATGGGGCGGCTTGAAGCGCTTTGGTGAGCAAGTAACCCAGTCAAAGGTACCGCTGAAGGGATGAGATCCAGAGGTCTCGAGGTGAACTTTTAGATTTTGGGCCTGCAATGCGGCTGTCAGCCGTCCTAAGTCGTGCATCAACGGTTCACCGCCCGTAATCACCACAATTCGGGGCTGCGCGGCTGCCGCTGCCGCAACAATTTGAGGCACCGTTTGCTGTGGATGCCGTTGAAGATTCCAAGACTCCTTCGTGTCGCAAAACCAGCAGCCTACATCACAACCGCCTAAGCGAATAAACCAGGCGCTGGTACCGCTCCAGGTGCCCTCGCCTTGCACAGAGTGAAAAGTCTCAACGATAGGGTAAGTGAGTTGCGCAGCTTCAATCGTCTTCATAAGTGGCCCAGCTATTGGCAGTTTCCGAGACAGCTACTTTCAGCTTGATGCCTTCTGGGAGCTGCTTTTTAGTCTTGTCATAAATGTACTGAGCAATCATTTCAGCGGTTGTTGCATAAGCTTCTGGCAGCACTTCATTCAAAACACAGTGATCCAGTCCGCCCTTAAGCACGTCACGCTTAGCCCAGCGTAAACTACGAAAATCAGCTACCATCACCGGATTGGGGCAGTATTCAGAGGCGTGAAGCTGCCGCGCGATCGCCTCTATCCGTACCCGGTAGCTATGGCCGTGGAGTCGCCCGCAGGGGCCATTGTAGTCTTTTATGTAGTGCGCGGCTTCAAAGCTAAACTCGGTAGTCAGCGTCCACTTGGGCATGAACTTTTGTAGCAAAAAGGACATTTTTCAGCCTAACGCATTCTTCAGGGGAGAAGCGATCGCGCTAAAAACTTGAGTGCCCATAGCTGCTATCCGCTGAGAAAAGCGATGATGTGACCGAACCCTATGCCGAATGCTGAGGGAGAATAGGGAGATATCCGGTTTTTCCTAATCCAAGATTATTGACAGTTTTGACAAACTCTAGGCAAATTCCCTTTCTCTACGAAACTCCGGCGGAAGTACTGCGATCGCGTCAGCAGCGAGTCGTGGCAGTGGGCGATTGTCGGTTTTACCTGACGCTGCCGCAGGACACCGACGACCTGCTGGATCATCCAGCAATTCATTCAGCCTTTGAGGCAGATGAGTATTTGCCCTACTGGGCGGAAATTTGGCCCTCGGCGCTGATGCTGGGAGAGGCTTTGCTGGCGGAACCCTGGCCGCAGGGGAGTTTAGCCCTGGAAATTGGCTGCGGTTTGGGACTAGCTGGACTCACGGCCCTGTCTTTAGGGATGCGGGTAATTTTTAGCGACTATGACGCGGCGGCACTGCAGTTTGCGGCAGAAAATGCGGCGATGAATGGGTTTGACCAGTTTGACCTCTGCCAGATTGACTGGCGGCATCCACCGCCGGATTTGCAGGTACCGCTGATCTTGGCGGCGGACGTGATTTATGAGGCGCGAAACGTGGAGCCGCTGGTGGCGCTGATGACGAAGCTGCTGCTGCCGGGAGGAGCGTGCTGGCTGGTAGATCCCAACCGCTCCTATGCGGAGGATTTTCGGGCGGCGCTGACGCAAAGCAGGCTGGCGTTTGAGACAACGGCGCGGCAGGTGACGCCGCCGGGGCAGAAAACGGTTCACGGGACGCTGTATCGAATCTGGCAGGAGCGATCCTAGGCAGGACACCCGACTTTGCTCAGCAGATTGAGCGCCCCTAGCTGCTTAAGCTGCTCTAGCTGCGACTGATTTCTCACCAGCAGCGATCCTGCATATCCCAGGGAGTTTACCGGGATAGCCTCATAGCTCTCCTGCGATCGCGGCACAACCATCATCCATCGCCGCGTTGCCAGCCAGTTATAGGCAGCTGTTTGCCGGTCGCCCTGGTGGGCAATTCCAGTGGCGGCTAAAAGCTGCTGGTAGAGGCTGAGGGCGTAGTCGGCCATGCGAGCGGGCTGGTCAAGCAGGGCCAGATCAAGGCGACCAATAGCGTGAACAAAGGGGAGCAGCGGCGATCGCCCAATGTTGCTTTGCCACTCCGTCGCGGCGATCGCAGTTTCAATCGGCAGACTCGCCATGCCGTCAACTAGCGGCAAAGGCACTATCTGTAAATGCTTGTGGGGCTGACTGGCCCCTGCCGCTCTGCCGCCATTGTAAAAAGCAAAACCGTCAATCTCGGCCATACAGGCCCACAGCGCCAGCATATCCGGCGGATTGAGCCAGCACTCCTGCGACTCAAAAGCGCGAGTCACGATCAAAATATGGTGATCGACCACGTTGAACTTGTTGAGCAGGCACAGATGGGTGTGGGAAAGATCTGTCACAAATAGATCTTTCTCATACGGCAAAAACGGGTTGAAATCCTGAGGCTGTCGCTTTTTCGCCTTTTCTTTGCGCACCAGATTTGCCAAAATGCGCACCACAAAGTCAACGCCCTGCTGCTCCAGCCGCTCATACTCAGTCGGAATTGATTGTAAAGCGCCAGAGGCAAGTGCCCGCTGGGTACGGGTTGTAATTTTTTCCCACAGTGTACCTGCCTCAAAACAGAGCGAGGATGAATCAGAAGCCATAACCCAAGCCTACCGCCTATCCTCGTGCAATCTAGCAGAAAAGTGATCCCCGCTGTTCATAGCTGCGCTGAGGAATTGCCCTGTCTTTTATCTATCCGATACCTCAGCCTCAGCCGATTCCCTATCAGCCACTGCCGGAGAACAGGCTGTCTGAGGCGGCATTAGGGCAACCACATGGGGTACCGGGCGGGGCGTATAGCGCATCAGAGGTTCCCCTTCATAGGTTAAGGAGGTGCTGGCCCCAGAATCGAGCATCACAGCATCCCGCAGCCCCAGTTGGCTCAGGAGCTTTCCTAGCTGCACGGAGTTGACCCGGTCGTTAGAGACGCCAATCACCGGGCGACCGGCCCGGTCAATGCCCCAAAAGGCACGGTGACGCTCCGCGTCATAGTCAAACAGGTTGCCAAATAGGCGAGCTTCGCGGGGCTGACCCTCCTTGACTAGCCAAGCCGCAGCAACGAAGGCATCGGTCACGTCAGCGGCTTCTGCCTGCACCCCGGCTAGGGTATTGTGCTGCGCGGGATCAAAGGGCACAAATTCTACTTTTTGGGGGCTAATGAGTACCAAGGGACGTCCAGCCAGGAGGGGATTTTCACCGGCATTGCCCGGCACAAATTCGCCGGTTGACTGGCTATAGATAGGGCCAATCATGGTGTTGGAATCCAGATATTTCAGGGAGAAGAAGGCCCCATCGACAGCGGCGACAGCGTCAGTATCCGCGATAATCTCAGAAACCTGATAGCGGCTGTCAGCGTGGATCGTGACGGGCTTGCCGCCGGTAACTAGAAAGAGGGGAATATCTTCTAGGGTAAAACGGCGCAGGCTGACCTCAGTGCCAAAGTCAAAGTGCCCCGGCTGGGTGGCTGCCGGAGGACCACCCCAGGCGTCTTCAATCACGTCTTCTAAGCGGGACTGACCAAAACGGGCGATCGCTAGCAAGCTTTCAGACTCGCCGGCAAAGCGCTCGTCAATATCATCCATGGTCAGAGCCGCTGAGTATCCGGCCTCAGCCACCACGTCTGCCACCCGCTCGTCGTATTTGCCTTCGGGATAGGTGAAATAGCGTATGGGCTGATCGAGCTTGGCTTCAATCAGGCGCTTAGAGTCAAAGATTTCCTGGCGTAGCTCCGCGTCAGTCAAAGGCCGCAGATCACGGGGATGGGTGACGCTGTGGGCAGCGATGGTGATTAGGGGATCTTTAGACATCTGCTGCACCTGGTCCCAGGTGAGAGTGGAGCGTCCGACAATATCGCCCTCTAGCTTGCCAGTGAAAACTGAGAAAGTCGCCGGGTAGCCATAGCGCTTTAGCAGCGGATAGACATAGGTATAGTGTCCGGCATAGCCATCGTCAAAGGTGAGCAAAATGGGCTTATCGGGCAGGGGAGTGCCCGTACTCAGGTGATAGACGAGCTGGTCTAAACTGATGGGAGTCAGGCCGTTGGCTTTGATCAGCTCAAAATCGGCCTCTAGCTCCTCTGGCGTCACGTCGAAG
>JAAHIC010000177.1 GCA_010671965.1 Leptolyngbya sp. SIO4C5 | reverse complement strand
GAGGTATCGCGCCCTTATTGTTGCATTTCTGGCACTGTGTCTAAGTGTCATAACTGCTTGCAGCGAGGCTCCTACAGCGACTAGCGATGTGCCGCTAACCTATGACGAAATTAGAAACACTGGGTTGGCTAACAAGTGTCCCCAGTTGAAAGAGACAACTCGTGGCTCTATTGATTTGGAGTCGGGTACTTATCGCATGGCTGGCTTGTGTCTCGAACCCACTTCTTACTTTGTTAAAGAAGAGCCTACGAGCAAGCGTCAAGAAGCCGAGTTCGTTCCGGGCAAACCACTTACCCGTTACACTTCGAGCCTAGACCAAGTTTACGGTGATCTCACCCCTGAAGCCGACGGCAGCTTTACCTTTTACGAGAAAGGCGGAATTGATTTCCAGGCCATTACGGTACAGCTACCGGGGGGTGAACAAATTCCTTTCCTGTTTACACTCAAGGGCCTAGTCGCTCATTCCCAACCTGGATTGAACACCATCAATACCTCGACCGACTTTGAGGGTAGCTATCGGGTTCCTTCTTATCGGACTTCCAACTTCCTCGATCCCAAAGGCCGAGGTTTGGCAACTGGCTATGATACAGCAGTTGCATTACCGGCTCGTGGCGATAGCGAAGAGCTAATCCGAGAAAATACGAAAGCTTTTGACATCGGCGAAGGGGAAATCTCGCTCCAAGTCGCTAAGGTAGATAGCTATACGGGCGAGATTGCCGGGACGTTCGAGGCGGTTCAGCCTTCCGATACCGACATGGGAACAGCGGCTCCTGATGAAGTGAAAGTTCAGGGCGTCTTTTATGGTCGGGTTGAGCCAGCTGAAGCTTAAGCAATAGCGCTGATAGCCCACTCAAAGCCAATTAATTTCATTAAAGCGGGGGAAGTTTAGCGACTTTTCCCGCTTTTGCATAAGCTACGCGGCTAGAGAAGTAAGAGATAGTATCTTGGAAAGGTATTGCTAGATCCGCAATAACGCTGTTGCTGCCGCTAGGTTAGAATCGTAGGCTAAATAGGTCTGACAAATTAGCTTTTATCTGTGCTTGTCTAGGACTGCCCTGGCCGCAAGCTTGGTTGCTCAGGTACTAGAGAGGCGTTTAAAGTTGCTGATCCTGTTGCCCACTTCTAGCGAGCTAGCTCAATCTGAATCTGGGTGTCATCTCAACCCCTTCCTGAAATCGTTATGCCTATCACTCAAAACACGCAGAATCTAAAGGGAGAAACCCTGGAGTTGTTGCAGGCTTACCAGCGATCGCCATCGCCTCATCTGCGCAACCAGTTGGTCAATCTCAATATTGGCTTGGTTCGCCGCGAAGCTCACCACTGGTTGAGGCACTCAAACGAGTCTTTTGAAGATTTGATGCAGGTGGGCAGTTTAGGCTTAATTCGGGCCATTGAGCGGTTCGATATTATCAAGGGCTATGCGTTTAGCTCATTTGCGATTCCCTATATTCGCGGTGAGATCCAGCACTACCTGCGCGATCGCGGCTGTTCAATGCGCATTCCTCGGCGTTTACAAACGCTGCAGCACCAGTCGGCTAAAGTCATTCGGCATTTACAAGCCACCCTCAAACGCTTTCCGACTGATGCCGAGGTCGCAGCCGCTTTAGAAATTTCTATCGAAGAATGGCAGCAGGTGAAGCTGGCTAGCCGTAACCGAGCTTTAATTAGCCTGGATGCTCCGCTCCATGACGACAATGCGGGTTCTTCTTCCCTAGGCGAGCTGCTGCCTGATCCCAAATACCGCAGCTTTCAACTGGCTCAAGAAGATCGCATTCGCCTGCAGCAGGCATTGACCAAACTAGAAGAACGGACACGCGAAGTTTTAGAATTTGTCTTTCTGAAGGATTTAACTCAAAAAGAAACGGCTGAACAGCTTGGCATCAGCGCCGTGACGGTTTCGCGGCGGGTCAAGAAAGGTCTTAAATCGCTGCGTCAGCTGATGACGGGCAATGAAATAGACGAAGACGAATAGCCCATAGCCAAATTGCGCAACAAACTTGTCGCGATTGAGCCAAGATAGGTTATCTTTGAGGGGTTGAGGGGTATTGCCCCTAATAAATATTACTACGGGTTAGATATGGGGAGGAATTTAGCGATGCGTCGCCTTCTCAGTGGAGCATTAGTTGGAATCGGGTTGCTGTCTATTTCAGGCTGCGGCTTCGTCAATAACTTACTGGGTCGCAATCCGGAACCTGCCGAGGAGGAACTAACCTCCTTGGATGGGGTACCGATTCAAACGGCAGAAGACTCGGCAGAAAACGAAGAATTTGCTGAACCCATTGTACCCGCTGGTCCTAGTGCAGCGGCGATCGCCAGCGCCGAACTGATTCAGTCCACTGATCCAGAAGAACGGGCAAATCAGATTCTCAAAAATCGTAATGATCCCTTTGCCACCGTTCCAATCCCACCCCCTCCCCAGGTAATTCCGCCGCCCCAGCAGACGCCTACTAGCGCTCCCAACAAC
This sequence comes from Leptolyngbya sp. SIO4C5, assembly GCA_010671965.1. GTDB lineage: Bacteria > Cyanobacteriota > Cyanobacteriia > Phormidesmidales > Phormidesmidaceae > Sphaerothrix > Sphaerothrix gracilis. The sequence goes on along the minus strand of JAAHIC010000177.1, from coordinate 5,493 downwards.
ACAGGAGGGCGAACTCGTCCACCGTCTCCAGGTGGCCTGCCACCTACGGCTCAGCGGCCTAGTGGCCCGTCTGGTTCTCGCCAAGGCGCAGGGGGATCTGGAACCAACGTTTCTAGTAACAACAATGCGGGACGTGGCACTGCTGGCGGTGGTACTTCAACCTCTGCTGCTGGTTCTCAGCAGCCCACGCCAAAGCCTTCACCGATTGAACCCCTGCCAGAACTGCCTACGCCGGAATTAGCCACCGAGGTTCAAATTACCGGCGTTGTGCAGATCGGCAATAAGGCTCACGCCATTGTGAAAGCTCCTGGAGAAGCTACTAGCCGCTATGTTAGTGCTGGTCAGCGCCTCTCAAACGGTCGTGTCTTAGTTAAGCGGATTGAGGTGCGCGAAGGGATTGAACCGCGCGTCATCCTAGAGGAAAATGGTATTGAAGTAGCCGTGACGGTGGGCAATTCGACTGGTGGCGATTCGAGCGAGCAGGCATCTCTGCCAGCCCCTTCTACGCTGCCGCTCTAGACTTAACTGAAAATTTTGCTAGGCAACTTTCTGACCGATTCGATCAGAAAGTTGCCTTGATTTTTATTGAGTAAGCAGGGGGCGTTGAGAGAGTTATTTGCGGCAGCGAAGCTGCTACTCCGGCAACAAAACTTAAACGTTTAGGGCTATCGATTGCAGCCACCAAAATAGTACGCTGTTGAACAAGTCTTTGACTCGCTATTAATCAATAATATTGGGTTTTCAAGAAGAGGAATAATTCGATGGTTCAACGTGGTTCTAAAGTTCGGATCTTGCGCAAAGAGTCTTACTGGTACCAAGAACTCGGCAATGTGGCTTCGGTTGATACAAGCGGTATCCGCTATCCGGTTGTAGTCCGCTTCGACAAGGTGAACTACTCAGGAATTAATACTAATAATTTCGCTGAAGATGAGCTAGAAGAAGTTTCAGCGCCTAAGAGCAAGAAAAAGTAGGCTACCTAAAACGGGCTAGATTTTGCCATAACCCGTTTAGCCCAGTAGCAAACTGACTAAGTGGTTAACTAAAGTGCCTGAGCTACCTGAAGTAGAAACTGTTCGTCGAGGACTCAATCAGGTTACGCTCAATCAGCCAATTAAGGGTGGGGAAGTGTGCCTAGCTCGCACAGTTGCCTACCCTTTTGATTTCAATACATTTTTATCAGGGTTGCTCAACCAGTCTGTTGTCCAGTGGCACCGCCGGGGTAAATATCTGCTAGGAGAGCTGCAGGCTGACGCTAAGCCAGGTGGGTGGTTGGGCGTTCACCTCCGCATGACAGGGCAGCTACTCTGGCTGTCAAGGCAAACGCCGCTGGAGTCTCACTGCCGGATCAGACTGTTTTTTGCGGGCGACCATGAGCTGAGATTTGTCGATCAGCGCACCTTTGGCCGGATGTGGTGGGTCCCCCCTGACCAAGCGCTTGAACTCGTCATACCGGGCCTAGCTAAATTAGGGCCTGAGCCTTTCAGCGACGAATTTTCGGTAGCGTATCTCCAGTCTGTCTTAGGCAAACGTCAGCGCCCAATCAAAAATGCGCTGTTAGATCAGGCCCTCATTGCGGGGGTTGGCAACATTTATGCAGATGAAGCCTTGTTCTTGAGTCAGATTCATCCAGAAACGCTCTGTAATCGCCTAGACAGCCAGCAGATTCAGCATTTACACAGTGCCCTACAAAAAGTATTAGCAGCCAGCATCAGTGTCGGCGGCACTACGTTCAGCGCTTTTCGTAGCGTGCAGGGAATCAACGGTAACTACGGCGGTGAAGCCTGGGTTTATAACCGCAAAGGACAGCCCTGCCGGGTTTGCGGGACTGCGATTGAGCGCCTCAAACTCGCAGGCCGCTCCGCCCACTACTGCCCTACCTGCCAGGGCTGAGCATATTTCTGGTGGCTTAAATTCTTGCGGCTACAGCGCACGCTGCACAACGTCAAGATCGATTGCCCCAGGGGCGCAACACGCCTGAGATGGTGCAGATTATCAACAGGCTCAAACCCTTAGATTCGGTGCGTTACGCTGCGCTTTTCTACTATGCCCTTCGGGCTATACAGCACCCTACTTAATCCTTATTTTAGGGTCGTGCCACTAAGTTCAGAAAAAGTTTTCAAGAAAGGAAAATGCCTGATGCCGTAAGGGCGCTAGCGCTCTTAACAATTTGTTACTATTCTTAAATTGGAGACAAATAAAATCTATAGATAGATAGATCTTGATGGCATTTTTTAATTTCGCTGAACCGATTCTGCGCCGCAAACAGCACAACTTAGACATTCAAGACCTTTGTGGTCTCTTACGTATTCACTGGCAACTGGGCGATCGCACGCTGCTTTCTAATCTCTACACCCGCATCGATCAGGTGTTTATCGTCTGGGGCTGGATTACCGCCATTATTTTTGCAGTGGCCCAATTTACGCTGATCAGCTGGACGGATCAGGCTATTGCCTGGTCGCTGCTGACCCTAGTGGGTACGGTAGCCATGACCCGCTTGGCCTGGTTTTGGGTCAAGGTTGAAAGGCTGCGCTGGCTAATCTACGGTTGGGCCGGGCTGATGCTGGGCGGCGTGCTGGTGACGGATTACGGCATTTTTGCCCCCTGCGGCTGGGTGCTGATGCACCTTTGCGCGCTTTGGCTAGGACTTACCGCAGCGGGCTACTTAATGATGGGCATCGGGATGCGATCGCGCACGTTTCTGCTGACGGCCTTGATTCATCTCCTTAGCCTGCCGCTGCTCTCAGCCGTACCCCAGTGGCAGTTTTTAATCACTGGCGGCGTGATGGCGGGCTGCCTGATGCTGCTGTCTGAGGTGCAGTGGGACATGCGATCGCCGGTTGAGTCGCAGGTACTCTCGGCTGAGGAACGAGCTTTTAATCGGGAGCAGCAGCGGCTGCGGCAGTGGGTGAGCTAGGCGTCGGAGGTAAGGACAATAGGCAGATGGCTGGCCGTGAGCAAAGTTGAACGGGGACTTTTTAGCGATTAGCGCTTTATCTGCCGACCTGGGGCCGGGTGAGCGGAACTGGGAACAGCGATCGCATGGCGGCCTGACGCTCTTCTGGGCGTTCGCCAGCGGCCTGCCAGAGGGTGTCGTAGAAGAAGAAGGAGACACCGGCATAGTCGGCCTGGCGGACGGCGGCTACCTGCTGTTGAATGAGCTGACTGGAGACGGGGGCGTCTTTTAGTCCAGTGAGGATACCGATGGCGGTGGGGATGTGATGTTTAGCCCGCTGCATTAGAGGGTTTTGCAGGGTGGCTCTGAAGCTGCTGAGGTTGTCCCGATACACCTGAACGATTAGCTCCTCAATATAGCCAGCCCGTTCCCAGCGGGGCCAGTCTTGCAAAAAGTGATTGTAGGCAAACCGGGCCGGATTGGGTGAAACTGAAACAACTGACTGGGGCCGATAGGCTTTGACGACGTGGAACACCCGTTCCATGAAATCGGTGATTTTGTTGGCCCGCCACTGCATCCATTCGGCATCGTAGGGATTGCGCGGCGGCAGGCGACCTCCGTGTTCCTGCTGGTAGAGCTGCTGGGTGTAGGGATCGTAGCCAAACTCCACCGGCAGCCCTAGATGATCATCAAGCTGGAGTCCGTCTACCGGATAGTTCGCCATCAGCTCGGCAATAATCTCTAGTAAAAACTGCTGGGCTTGGGGATGAAACGGATTGAGCCAGACGCGGCTGTGGCGGCCTTCTTGATAGTAGCGAGCGGCAGGTAGCGCCCCTTGACGCTGGGTGAGCCAGTCGGGGTGGCGGGCGGCCAGTTCTGAGTTGGCCGGCGCCATGAAGCTAAACTCAAACCAGGGAATCACGCTGATATCCCGCTGGTGGGCCATATCGACCAGCTCTAGCAGCATATCGCGATCGCCCTGGGCTGCTTCCAGCGCTTCATTGCGGCCTACCGCCTCTAAGTCGGGGTAGAGTCCCTGCTTGTAGCCAATTTCCTGAGTGGCAACAGCGCTGGGAAACAGGGTGTATCCCCAGCTCCACACCGTCGGATAGACCGTATTGATGTGGGCGGCTGCTAGCTGATCGAGAGCTGACGCTAGGGCTGGCTGAGAAAACAGCACGTTGCTGTCTACGTTGGTCAGCCAAACCCCGCGAATTTCCTGGTTGGGATAGGTGGCTGCCGCCCGTTCGGGAACTGCCCACTGTCCCCAAAGGGTTAACAAGGCGGCTAGAACTGCTAGCAGTAGCCTGCGCCGTAGAAGTCTCATTGCCATTCACCATGAACTCACTTCTAGGCATTCAAGCCCAAGGTCTATCCATCCTCAAAAATCCACATAAATTTTTAGCAATGAATAACAGGTAACGAATCCTTTCTCTCTATTAACTCTGCTAAATATTTCATAAGCTTCTACAGACACCTCTTTATAATCCTTAATTGACCTGGTTTCAGAACCTTGAAGCTTAGCTGGAGATAAAAAATTGATTTATTCATCGCTTTTATGGTTGGCCCAAACAGCCCCTCAAACCCCGCAATGGTCTTTTAAAGTAGCGCTGGTGATGATTGCCTGTAACCTGTTTGCCATCGCCATTGGCCGCTATGCAATTCAAAAGCGCGGTGTCGGCCCAGAACTGCCTTTTTCGCTGCCGGGATTCTTTGAAGGCTTTGGCTTGCCTGAGCTGTTGGCAACGGCTAGTTTTGGACATCTCTTGGGAGCCGGGATGATTTTAGGTTTGGGCAACGCTGGTCTGCTTTAAGCGCCTTTGAGGGGGAAATAGGTGAGGTTATCCGGCGGGAGAACTCTCAAGCACCTCACTACAATAAAGCTATAGTTCTGGAGTTTTCTCCTAATCAATGCATTGGGTTAACGACTTATGCAATCCGGCTGGCGCATCGGCTCTCTGTTCAACATCCCCCTCTATGTTGACTATTCCTGGTTCATTATTTTAGTCCTGGTGACGCTGCTGTATGGCGGCGATCCGTCCTGGCAGTCGCAGATGGGATCGGTGGCGGCTTTAGGCGCGGGCTTTTTGCTGGCGCTGCTGCTGTTTGGTTCAGTGCTGCTACACGAACTAGGTCACAGCCTAGTAGCGCGATCGCAGGGGATTGGAGTCAATTCCATTACCCTGTTTTTATTTGGCGGCATTGCTTCAATCGACAAGGAGTCCAAGACGCCGGGACAGGCTTTTCAGGTGGCGATCGCTGGGCCGTTGGTCAGCTTTAGCCTGTTTCTGCTGCTGAGCCTGATTGCCGGACTGACTCAGCCCAGCGGCATTGCCGCCGCTATTTTGATTAACATTGCCCAGACGAACTTAGTACTGACCTTGTTCAACCTGATTCCAGGACTGCCGCTCGACGGCGGGCAGGTGCTAAAGGCGGCAATCTGGAAAGCCACGGGTAGTCGCAACCAGGGCGTGCGCTGGGCCGCTACTGCCGGACAGTTTTTAGGCTGGGGAGCGATTGGCCTAGGGGCGATCGCCTATTTGACCCCTGGTCAGCCGCGTCAGCAGCGAGGTGCCCACGCTCAAGCGGTACCGCTTCAA
>JAAHIC010000176.1 GCA_010671965.1 Leptolyngbya sp. SIO4C5 | reverse complement strand
TCTGAGGCATTTCAGCAGTTTGTGGGAAGCCGTGGATGAGGCGTTTAGACAACTGTCCTAACCAACCCTCTATATGCAATAACGTCACTAGCTTTTTATCAAGCAGTTCAAAGACTTTCTCAATCGCTGTCGGCTCATACGGCGGCGGTTCTTCTGACATAAGCCTTAATCCGCAAACAGATGTCTCTGTTTTAACTCAGCCTATCCACCACATCCACAAACACCGTGCCTATCTTCTACGCAATTTGGCAGCGATGGGCACGCCAAGCTTTGCCCATCCTACCTTTGCTGAGGATACGGGGAAGAGTGTGGGCGTCTCGCTCATACCTCTCAAACTAAGCCTGAAACTGCTGAGCATAAAAATGAGCATAGCGATCGCCCTTTTTCAGCAGTTCCGTATGGCTGCCCTGCTCCACCACCTGTCCCTGCTCCAGCACCAAAATCCGATCGGCATTGCGTACCGTCGCTAAGCGGTGAGCGATGATAAACACGGTGCGATCGCGCATTAGCCTTTCTAGCGCCTCCTGCACCAGCGCCTCTGACTCAGAATCGAGAGCCGAAGTTGCCTCATCTAAAATCAGAATTTTTGGATCCAGCAGTACCGCGCGGGCGATCGCAATGCGCTGCCGCTGCCCCCCCGATAAATTCACGCCTCGCTCCCCCACCCAAGTGTGATAGCCCTGAGAAAACTGCTGAATAAAGTCGTGAGCATTCGCCACTTTCGCCGCCGCCTGCACCGCTTCCAGCTCAAACTGCGATCGCCCAAAGGCAATATTCTGGGCGATCGTCCCCGTAAACAAAATATTTTCCTGGGGCACAATGCCGATCTGCTGCCGCAGACTGCGCAGTGTCACCGTTTGAATATTCTGACCGTCGATGAGAATCTTACCCGCCTGTGGCTCATAGAAGCGGGGCAGCAGGTTTACCAGCGTAGTTTTGCCAGCGCCAGAAGTACCAACCAGGGCGATCGCCTCTCCCGGCATCACCTGCAAGCTCAAATCCTTGAGCACCGGCTGACCGGCAACGTAGCCAAAGCTGACATTTTCGTACTCAACCTTGCCCGTCACCGCTGGTAGGATCACCGCATCGGGTCGCTCCTGCACCCCCGGTTCTAGGGCGAGCAGCTCAAAGATGCGATCGAGGGAGGCTTCTCCCTCTTTGAACTGCCCATAGTTGATGATCACATGGTTCACCGGATCGATCAGCATCAGCGCCGCTGCGATGTAGCTACCAAATTCCGCACCGGTTAAGTTTCCTTCAGCAATTTGCCAGGAGCCAATCAGCAGCAGCAGCGCCACCATGAGCGCATAGAGAAACCCTGTCACCGGATACTGCACCGACTTCAGCCACTCCGCCGAATAGCGGGCCTGCCGATTGCGCTCCGCTGCTTGGCGAAACTGCTCAATTTCATAAGATTCTGCTGCAAATGCCTGCACCAGCCGAATGCCGCTGAAGACCTCAATCAGCCGCGAGGACAGATCAGACACCAAATCCTGACTGCGGCGGGAAAAGCGCAGCATCTTCTCTCCAAACCAGCCCGTCAAAATTGCCAGCAGCGGCACCAGTACCAAAGCTGCCAGGGTGAGCTGCCAGTTGAGATAGAGCATGTAGCCCAGCACCACCACTAGCTGCAGCACTGAGGGTACAAAGTCGTGAAAAAACTTGTTGACCACTTCGCCAATGCGATCGATGTCTTCAGTCAGGCGATAGGCTAAATCTCCGGTTTGAGACTTTTCAAAATAGGCAAGGCTGAGCCGCTGCAGGTGGCTATACACCTGCATCCGCAAATCCAAAGCGATCTGCAGCGCCGCCTTCGCCATCAGCGAATCCTGCCCGTACTGCCCCAGCTTTTGAATCAGAAAGCCCACCATGGTTAAGGCAGCGACCTGCGCCAGCGCCACCACTCGCCCCTGAACTAGCAGCGAAATGATCTTGCCGGATAGCCAAGCTAAAATCGGCCAAAAAGCCGTGAATACCAGCGTCGAAAGAAAGGCGTAAAAAATGGTACGCCACTGCTGCCGCACGTAGGGAATAATATGCCAATAGTTCGAGCGCGTTTTCAAGGTTGTTTTTGTGACGTAACTTATGGTCACGCTACCAGGTTTTAGTCAGCAATTGCGCAGTGTTGGGAGCCAACCAGAATCGCCTTGAAGAATTGGAGAAGACTGGCATTCTTAGGGGCGAGGGCAAGCGCTGAAGTGCTACATCTAAGGTCATACCGCCAGCCGCTTGCCGAGATTGTATGTTACAAACACTGGAAAAATTAAGTCCCCAGTCAAAGCTGAGAAAGCGCCCCTAAGGCGCGTGGTTACTGCCGGATCAAAAGCAAGATGAATAATTGGTTGCAATCCATTTTCGCCGCCGAACTGCATTACGTCCCGCACGGTCACTGCTATCTTTGGCAAAAGCCCCTCGTCGGATTACATTTGATCAGCGATCTGCTGATCGCGATCGCCTACTTTTCCATTCCGGCGATACTGGTGTATTTCGTACATAAGCGTCAAAACACCCCTTTTACCAAGGTTTTTGTTCTATTCAGTTTATTCATTACGGCCTGCGGCATTGGCCATTTGCTAGATATCTGGACGTTGTGGTTTCCCAACTACTGGATGGCAGGAGCAGAGCGCGCTTTCACTGCTTTTATCTCTTGCTTCACTGCTATCCGGCTAGTTGAGTGGATGCCTCAGTTCTTAGCCTTGCGATCGCCTCAGGAACTGGAAGAATTGAATCAGCAACTGGAGCAGGAGGTTGCTGCTCGTAAACACGCTCAAGAGACGCTGCAAAATCTCTTAGAAGCCACTGCCTCTGTTACCGGAGAAGCCTTCTTTTCAGCCTTAGTACAACAGCTGGCCCAAGCCACTGGCGCTGATCATGCCCTTGTTTCAGAGTGGAACGAGGCTGAGTCAGATCAGCTCCACATGCTGGCCTTTTGGAGCCAAGGCGAAAACAAGCCACCTTGGAACCAGTCCCTCAGCGGCCATCCCTGTGAGCAAACTATTCGCAGCGGGCAGCCTGCCTATTGCAGCAAAAATGTTCGAGACCAGTTTCCTCACTCTGCCGCTTTAGCAGCCCTGGGCAATGTTAACTACTATCTTGGGGTGCCGCTGCTAGGGGCCACAGGCAAGGTCATCGGTTCGCTGTGCATCGTTCATCATCAGCCTTTGCTCACTCAGCCAGAGGTAGAAGCAATTATGCACATACTGGCAGCCAAAGCGTCTGCTGAACTACAGCGAGAGCACGCAGAAGCAGCGCTTCGGGCAGCCTATGCCGAAATGGAACAGCGAGTTGCAGAACGGACAGTCGAACTGCAGCAGGCTAACGTGCAGTTGGCTCAGGTAGCTCAGCAAGAGCGCACTGTCGCCCGCGTCATTCAGCAGATGCGTCAGAGCTTGGATTTGACAACAATTTTTCGGGCAGCAACCCAGGAGCTGAGAAAGGCGATCGACTGCGATCGCGTGCTTGTCTATCGGTTTAATCCAGATTGGAGCGGCGACATTATTGCTGAAGCCTTAGGTGCGGGGCGATCGCTGCTAGATGAGCAGTCAGCAGACTCTCCCTGGAACGCCGACTTGCTTCAAGCAGACAAGTGTACTGTTCGCCTCCTCGCAGATAAAGCGGCTAGAATTCGAGATACCTACCTCCAGGAAACCCAAGGTGGTCTTTACAATTCAGGAACTCCCTACCTGAGCGTAGAAGATATCTACACTCGCAACTTTAGCGCCTGCTATATCGACCTGCTGGAGAGCATTCAGGTACGCGCCTACCTGACAGTACCTATTTTTTCAAGACGCTGTCTTTGGGGTCTCCTGATCTGCCATCAGAACACGCATCCTCGTCACTGGCAGTCTGAAGCAATTCGCATCGTGACCCGCATCAGCGATCAGCTTGGCGTCGCTATTCAGCAAGCCGAACTTTTTCAGCAAACGCAAGAACAAGCGCAGGCTCTCCAGCAGGCTAAAGAAGTCGCAGACAAAGCCAATCGAGCCAAAAGCGAGTTTCTGGCTAATATGAGCCACGAACTACGTACCCCACTCAATGCCATTCTCGGCTTTGCCCAGCTGATGCACTACGATTCCGGGTTGACCAGTCAGCATCAGGAATATGTCAGCATTATCAATACTAGCGGCGAACATCTGTTAGGACTGATCAAAAACGTTCTAGAGCTGTCGAAAATTGAAGCAGGTCGAATGCAGCTAGATTCTGAGATATTCGACTTATCCTGCCTGCTGCAGGAACTGCGGGATATGCTACGCCTAGAAGCACAAGATAAAAAGCTCAGCCTGCAGATCTATCAAGATCCGGAACTGCCCACCCGCATCTCCACCGATCCCGGCAAGCTGCGTCAGGTTTTATTAAACTTACTCGGCAACAGCATCAAGTTCACCCAGACCGGCCATGTGCATTTGCACGTTGCGGCGGTTACTCACCATCCCGTGCAGCCAACACCTGCCGGCTTAGACGTCTGCCAGCCTCATCGCTACAAGACTCTACGCTTTACAGTGGAAGATACGGGCACTGGCATCGCACCGGAGGAGTTGTCAGTTCTCTTCCAACCCTTTCAGCAAACCCAGTCAGGCATTAAGTCAGGCCAGGGAAGCGGGCTGGGATTGTCAATCAGTCGGCAGTACGTGCAGCTGATGGGAGGGGATATTGAAATTAATAGCGAGGTCGGGCGCGGGACACAGGTAACGTTCACAATTCAGGTGGAGGAGAACAGCTACCCTGCTCAGGATGTCGTTTCTGACCAGCTAAATAGAGCTGTCCGAGGCGTCAGTAATCAACGCCGCTATCGCATCCTCATTGTGGAAGATAATCAGGTCAATCAGTTGCTACTGCAGCGATTCATGGAGTCTTTGAGCATGGATTTTCAGATTGCTGCTGATGGCGAAGAAGCATTGCTGCTTTGGCAAGAGTGGCGTCCAGACCTCATTTGGATGGATATACGAATGCCTCGGCTAGACGGCTATGAAGCCACCCGCCGGATTCGAGCCGCTGAAGTTCAGCAGGGACTAGCACCAACCGTAATTATTGCGCTGACCGCGACTGCTTTCGCCGAGAGTTGCTCTGCCATGCTAGCTGCTGGCTGCAACGCGGTGTTGCACAAACCCTTCAAGCGGGAAAAGCTGCTAGCCCTGATGCGACGGTATCTTGACTTTAATTGTGACTACGGAGCTGAGCCATCATCCTGTTTCCCCAGTTCGCTTAAGCGCTCTCAGTATTAGCGGCATTCTCAAACTTAGACGAGGCTAAATCCAGCCAACTGCCTGAGTGCTAACGACCTGCTTCAGGTTAGGTAAGATCTCCACAGTGTAGGCAAAGGGAGAATCTGAGGTAGTCAATTGCTGCATTTGGCTGCCGTCTGGTCGGCGAGGAGAAAAGAATGAATCGGCACTCACAACCAGATTTCCGGCACTGTTGACAGCGATATTATTGGCGACCAGCGTATTGCTATTACCGCTGTTCAATAGGGCAGAGAGATAGGCTGCATCCAGTAGCTCCCCTGTGGCTAAATCTAGCCGTCCGATCACCGATACCTTGGCACCGCCCCCCTGCCCGTAGCTTCTGAGCCAGATCTGCTGGGCATCTTGGCTGGCGCGGCGAAAATCTTCGCTGGCTGATCCCTGAGTGCCATCGACGGTGAAGATGCCGTAGAGGTCACTGCCTGTCCAAGCCAAACCGATGCCGCGTCCGTCAGTGCCGGTGACTTCATAGTCGGTGCGTGTCCAGTTGTTGAGTGGGTTAGCACTATCAAACAGGCTGATAATCGGGTTCTGATTGTTGGCGCCGACCTGCTGGGTGCCGATATAAATTGTTTTATCCCCCAGAGAAATCTGACTGCCGTTCAGGGCCGCGATCGCGGTTTCAGAAAAAGCCGGATCGAATTTAACTAAGCTATCGGCAAAAGAAGTGAGCAGCGTTGTCGGCAGGCCGCCCGGATTACCGCCAGTAGAACCACCAGGGTTAGCCGCACCGCCCGGATTGCTGCTTGGATCGCCAGCACCAGTCGGATTGCCAGAATTAGGATCAATCGTTGGAGTCGAGGGAGGACTGCTAGGGGCGCTGTCAGCCGTTGCTAGAATCTTTTTAAAAATAGAGGTATTCTGCCAGTCCTGACGGCGGGGTAGCAAAGCCTCGACTGATACGGCCTGTCCGGCTGCCCCCGTAATTTTGAAAATCAGGTCGTTGAAGTCGCTATCAGAACGGCGATCGCGCCGCAGGTCCTCCATTGCAAATAGGCCATTAGCAAGCTGCCCCATTTGGATAAAACCTTCCGGGTTAGCGGCTTCTATTGAAAATAAGGGCCGATGTTTGCCGCCACGATCGGGCTGGTCAAAAACGGACTGAACGCTATCATCCGGGACCAGCATGACGCCAAAGGTATCCCCTGGGGTGAGGGCAACAGACTGCAATCCGCTATAGCCGCCTCGATTCCAGTTCCGTTCACCCAGTTCTCCGGAAATTTGCGCCCCCTGCTCGGCATCGGCAATCACAATGTAGCCCGTCGGTGAATGGCTCAAAGCGCGCCGCGCGGCTTCTTTGATATAGGCCGTTGAGCCGGGGGTCAGGGTTTCCATCCCTGCCAAGCTGAAGATAGCCAGTTCACCGGTATAGGCTCCGCTGTCAAAGACGAATTCAACCCCGACCTCGCCGCTGCTGCCGACGGTAAACTCACCCAGGGCAGCTTGCTCTACGGCCCAAACCCGATCCTGCCAGTGCAGAACAGCGTGATCGTTTTCAGCTTTGAGCGCAGCTAAATCAGTAGGCGCGATCGCCTCATCCTGCACCAAAGCGGCAAAGATAGCGCCCTCATCCCCAGCCGCATCCACTGAGTTCAACTGACTATCTAAGGCGTGTCCCAATTCCTCTAGCAAAACAGCCGCGATCGCGCTTTGAGCATTTTGTGCCAGCAGGTCTTGTCCCAAGTAAACAGTCTGGTTAGCAGCCGAGAAAGCTCCCCTGGCCTGCAATACCGCTGACGGCACGATTTCTAATTCAGGCAGCGATCGCCCTTGTGTCCAGTCCGTAACTATTTGTCGGGCTGCTCCAGCCTCTACTTCGCTGCCAAAGGCGGTAGCGATCGCGGTTTCAAATCGAGGATTGGCTAAAAACTGGGATAGCTGGGTTCGAGCCGTTTCCCAAGCCTGAGTTAAAGACATATTGAATGAGGGAGCAGGCTGGCCTACTAGCAAGGAATCGGTCTGCAGGGGGGCATGAAGCTGACCAGTGAGGCGATCGGATGACTCAGGAGCGATCGCGGTGTCGGCCTCGTGCGGCTCAAATAGGGGCGAAATGGTCAAGAACTGGGGTGCTAATTCGGCGGCGGCTGCGCTGTACTCAACCAAATTAGCCAATTGCCAAAAAGTCTCTCCCACACTTTCCGGCTTGACAAGTGGATTTAAGCCCTCTGCCGATGGAGAATGTGCCTGGGAAGCCAGAATACTCAAATCGCCTGCAAAAGTTTCAGCCATAAGCTTGCCTCAAAGCTCAACCGCTTACAGCTACTCAAGATTTTGCTTTATATCTGGAATTTTGATGAAAAACCAGTATTCTCACGAGAAAAGGCAGGATTTGATCGAGTTACCTCCAGCGTATTCACGGAGAACTCAAAAAACGCTGCTCCAGGAAATCACTGAGGCAGAAACTTGTCGTTTATAGTTCCCGCTAAGTCAAAATCGTGCCGCCCATGAGTTTTTGATAGCGGCGGGCAAGCTCGGCTTTCATCAGCGGCCATAGCTCCAAGGTCGAGTCCTCGGCAATGATTTGTTCTGCCGCCGTACGAGCCAGCTCCAGCACGTCTTGATCTTCTACCAGGCTAGCTAAAGCAAAGTCCGGCAGCCCTGACTGCCGCGTACCCAGCACCTGTCCCGGCCCCCGAAAGCGCATATCCATCTCTGAGATAAAGAAGCCGTCTTGAGACTGCTCTAAAACCTTGAGCCGTTGGATTGCCGTTTCGTTCTTGGTAGA
>JAAHIC010000175.1 GCA_010671965.1 Leptolyngbya sp. SIO4C5 | reverse complement strand
CGCTCCCAGCAGCTGGAATCTGCAAGACTGGCGCATCGTACTTGTGCAAAGCGACGAGCAAAAGGCAGCTCTCTCAGAAGCGGCTTGGGGGCAAGAGCAGATCGTGCAGGCTCCTGTCACCTTCGTTTTTGCGGCGGCTCCCTATGCCTGGAAAGACGAGGCCCAGATGGAAAAAATCTATCAGGAAGCCCTAGATCGCGGCGCTTGGCCCCCCAAGGCGGTGGAGCGGTTTAAGAGCGTGATTCCTGAGTTTCAGGAAAATCTGGGCGATCGCAACCGCGAATACGCCATTAAAGACGCTATGATTGCGGCGACCCATATGGCGCTAGCCGCAGAAGCAATGGGGCTTTCGAGCTGCTTCATGAACGGCTGGGCAGAGGATCAGGTCAAGAAAGTTATTGGGGCTGGAGACAATTTAGCGATCGCCGTTCTGTTGCCCATTGGTTACAAAGCAGAGCCACGCAAAAATCCGGGTCGATTGCCCCTGTCAAACAATGTATTTGTCGATCAAATCGGCAATGCGTATCCGGGATAGCTGACAGGCTAGAGAGGTCTGCCGCTCTATAATTAGACGAACTGTAGATGTGTTCCAGATTGCATTGACTGCGGCAGACCTTTGTTAACCCTAAAAGACCTTCCCAAGTACGAAGCGTTGCTGACTCTGGCTCAGCGCTACCCCGAACTCAACATCACCTCGGTAGAAACCTGTCTTACCTTTCTGCGTACGGCTACTGATGTCTATGGCGTATTGGATGTTCATTTTGATCAGTACGACCTATCAATGGGCAAATTCACCCTGCTGATGCTGTTGGTTCACGCTGAGAAAGAATGGCTAACGCCCTCAGAATGCGCAGAACGGGCTGGCGTCACACGGGGAACGGTGACAGGACTGCTGGATGGACTAGAGCGAGAAGGCTGGATTCAGCGCTGCCCCTGCCCTGAAGATCGGCGGCGGCTGTATGTGTCACTGACGACCGCGGGCGAACAGCGCCTCGACCAGATTTTGCCGCGTCACTTTGCCCTAATTGCCCAAATGCTGTCGGAACTGACAACGGCTGAGATGAAGCTGCTGCAGTCTCTGTTGCAGAAGCTACGGCGAGGAGCGCAAAAGTTACCTCAGGCGGCTGAGCTAGAGCCTTGAGCGGCTCAATACCTTCCCGGTATTTTCTCAATAGCTGAATAAGTTGGCAAAACCTGCTCCTCCGCTGATAATTCTTGCTACCCTATTTCATAGAACTTAATAAGGTGCCATACTATACGGCTATTAACTGATTTTTAGCTCATTTGGATTTTTAGCTCATTTCCGGCACAGCAGCGTTTCAGGTCTTCATCACAATTTGGTTGCTCATGGCATCTCCTAAGCTTCAGCCCCCCAATTCCGTTGCCACTTCAGAAGCGCTTCCCCCCTCTTCTGACTCAAATCGCTGGTCCTCAAAAGCGCTGTGGGGATTGGCCGGGGCCTTGGTGATTTTAGGCGGTGGCTTCCTGCTCTGGCGGGTGTTCTCGCCTAAGGGGCCGCCAGCAGGGGCACAGATGCCCCAGGGGGTGCCTGTCAAGTTAGAGGCAGTGCAGCAGGGCACCCTGCGGGATAGCTCAGAGTTTATCGGTAGTCTAGACGCTCAGGCGGGGGTGGCGCTACAGCCAGAAGTGTCGGGCCGAATCACCCAGATTTATGTGTCTGCGGGCGATCGCGTGGCGGCAGGTGCCCCCATTTTGCAGCTCAGCCCCGATCGCACCCAGGCTGAACTCAGCGCTGCGCTAGCCAATGCCAATGCCGCTCGTGCGGCCCGCGATACCAGCCGCTCTCAGCTCAATTCGCTGTTGGCCAGACGCACCGAAGTCGAGGCCGAAGCTGAATTACAGGAAGAAGAGTATCGCCGCACGGCCTATCTGGTTGAGCGGGGGGCGCAGTCAGAGCAGGATCTAGATATTGCTAGCCGCGATCGCGAAGCCGCCCGCGCCAGCCTGCGCGCTGCTGAACAAGAAATTGCGGCGGCGCGTTCCAGCCTTGATCAGGCAGAGGCCGCTTACCAACAGACTCAGGCGAACGCCGCTGCCGTCCGCGAAGATTTGCAAGATCGCACGGTCAGCGCCCCGACTGCTGGCATTGTGGCCGATATTCCCGTAGAGCTGGGGGACTATGTCGGCCCTGGCACCGTGCTAACCACTATTGTGCAAAACAGCACCCTAGAGCTAGAGCTTTCCATTCCGATTGACCAAGCCGATCAGCTAGAACTTGGCTTGCCCGTTGAGCTGCTGAGCGGCGACGGCGAAGCACCCCTGGCTACCGGCAGCATCACCTTTATTTCGCCCAAAGCAGATGCCAACTCACAGACCATCTTAGCCAAGGCCCGCTTTGAAAATACCTCTGGCCGTTTGCAAGACGATCAGCGCGTCAATGCCCGGATTATCTGGGATCGACGCCCCGGTATTTTAGTGCCAACCAGTGCGATCGCGCGTCTGGGCGGCCAAACCTTTGTTTACCAGGTCGCCACTGCGGATCCCGCCGAGCAGCCTACCGGACAGGGCCAGCCGCAGTCTGCCGCTGAAGCTGAAGGGCCGCAGCAGGTAGCCCGCCTGCAGCCTGTCACCCTGGGAGATATTCAAGGCAATAGCTATCAGGTGTTAGACGGCCTCAGCGCTGGAGAAACTATTGTGGTTTCTGGCGTCATCAATCTGCAAGATGGTGCTCCCATCATGCCCCAGTCCGAAGCGCCTGCCGAGCAGTCAGCCCCTCAGTCGCCTTAAGCATTCCGCTCCGGTTCGTGTAGTCTTCGCCTGTAACGACTATGTTTGTCGAATATTTTATTAAGCGTCCGGTTTTTGCTACGGTTTGTGCCCTGATCTTGCTGCTGGTAGGCGCTATCAGCATTCCGACGCTGCCGATCGCCCAGTATCCCGACATTAGCCCCACCCAGATCAGCGTTCAGGCCAACTATATCGGGGCCGATGCCGTCACAGTTGAGCGCGGCGTCACCACGCTGCTAGAGCGGGAAATCAACGGTGTGGAGGGGATGCGCTATATGTCCTCTTCCAGCAGTAACAACGGCATTAGCAATATCACCATCACTTTTGACTCTTCCCGCGACAAAGACATTGCCGCTGTTGACGTGCAAAATCGGGTGTCTTTAGCAGAGCCACAGCTACCGGAGCCGGTCAGGCAGACGGGCGTTTCCGTGACCAAAGAAACCAGCAATATCCTGCTGGCGATGAGTCTCTACACGGAGAATGACGAATACGACAATATTTTTCTCAGCAACTACGCCGATCTTTACATTGTGGATGCTCTGAGGCGCGTCCCCGGCGTTGGCAATGTCGTCATTTTTGGTGAACGTACCTATGCCATGCGGCTGTGGCTAGATCCGCAAAAGCTCGCCAGCCGCAACCTAGTAGCTCAGGATGTAGTCAACGCCCTGCAAGAGCAAAATATTCAGGTGGGCGCCGGCCAAATTGGCCAGCCACCGGCCCCTTCTGATCAGCAGTTTCAGATTGACCTGAGGGCGGTTAGCCGTCTGGAGGATGTGTCTGAGTTTGAGGAACTGGTGCTGCGGTCTGATGAGAACGGGGGGTTGATCAAGCTGAAGGACGTAGGCTATGCCGAACTGGGGGCGGAAAACTACAGCACGTTTCTGCGCTTTCGCGGCAAAGATGCCGTGGGTTTGGGTATTTTTCAGCTGCCGGGCAGCAACGCCCTGGATGTGGCCAGGGGCGTCAAGGCCGAGATGGAAAATCTGTCTGACGCCTTTCCGCCGGGGATGGAGTACGGCATCGGCTTTGACACCACCGAGTTTGTAGAGCAGTCTCTCTCCAGCGTAATTTGGACGCTGGTGCAGGCGGTGGCGCTGGTGGTGCTGGTGATCTACATCTTTTTGCAGGACTGGCGGACGACGGTGATTCCGGCGGTGACGATTCCGGTTTCGCTGATTGGTACCTTTGCCATCATTAAAATCTTTGGCTTTTCAATCAACAGCCTGACGCTGTTCGGCCTGACCCTGGCTACCGGGATGGTGGTCGATGACGCCATTGTGGTGGTAGAAGATATTGCCCGCAAGATTCAGGATGACGGCATGAAGCCGACGCGGGCGGCAATCGTGGCGATGCAGGAGCTGTCGGGCGCGGTGATTGCCACCTCACTGGTGCTGATGGCGGTGTTTGTGCCGGTGGCTTTTTTCCCTGGCACTACTGGCGCGCTCTACCGGCAGTTTGCGCTGACCATCGCCTTTGCGATTGTGCTCTCGACCTTTAATGCCCTGACGCTGACGCCGACCCTAGCGGGGCTGCTGCTGCGATCGCGGCCTGAGCGTACTGGCTGGCTGGGCCGCGCCTTTCGCGTTTTTAACAATGGCTTAGACTGGCTGCGCGATCGCTATCGCTCGTCTCTAGATGCCCTCAATGCCGTCAAGCCTCTAGTCCTAGCCGCTTTCGTGTTTCTGTTGGTGATGACGGGCTGGCTTTACCGCACTGTGCCCTCGGCTTTCTTGCCCGATGAAGATCAGGGCTATTTTATTACCCTGATTCAGGGGCCAGAAGGAGTATCGCTGAACTACACCAGCGACGTGATGAGCCGGGTGGAGGAGGAACTGCTGGCCCAAGATGGAGTCCGGGCAACGTTTGCCGTGGGCGGTTTTAGCTTCAGCGGCAACACGGCCAATAACGGCGTTATTTTTACCACCCTGATTCCCTGGCAAGAGCGAAATATCCGGGTGCAAGATCTGATTGGACAGCTTCAGGGTCAGTTTAGCACCATCACTGAGGCCCGCGTCTTTCCGGTCAATCCGCCGCCAATTCAAGGTTTAGGCAACTTTGGCGGCTTCGAGTTTCAGCTCCAAGATCGACTGGGCAACCTCAGTATTTCTCAACTGGTTGAGACAATGGGGCAGCTCTTGGGGGCGGCTAACCAGCAGCCCTCAATTCAGCAGGCTTTTAGCACCTATGCGGCCAGTACTCCCCAAATTCTCATTGAGGTGGATCGCAACCGGGCCAAGTCACTGCAGGTAGACGTAGACGATATTTTTGCTACGCTGCAAACCTATTTGGGTTCGCGCTATGTCAACGATTTTATCCAGGGACAGCGGACTTACCGGGTCTACGTCCAGGCTGACCAGCAGTTCCGCTCTAACCCGGAGGATATTTCTCAGCTTTATGTGCGATCGCAGACGGACGAGATGATCCCGATGGGCAACCTGGTCACGCTAACCGAAACCACGGGGGCTCAAACCATCAACCACTACAACCTCTATCGTTCCATTGCCATCAACGGCAGCGCCGCCCCTGGCGAAAGCTCCGGCGCGGCGATTCAGGCGATGGAGCAGGCAGCGGCCCAGGCGCTCCCGCCCAGCGCAGGCTATCAGTGGTCGGGCATCTCCCTCGAAGAAATCCAGTCAGGCAACCAGGCCCCGATTATCTTCGGCCTGGGCTTGGTTTTTGTCTTCTTAGTGCTGGCCGCCCAGTACGAGAGCTATATCGACCCGGTAATCATTCTCTTCGCGGTGCCGCTAGCGGTACTGGGGGCACTGACGGCCCAGTGGGTGCGGGGCTATCCCAATGATGTCTACTGCCAGATTGGTCTGGTGATGCTGATTGGTCTTGCCAGCAAAAACTCAATCCTGATTGTGGAGTTAGCCAACCAGCTTCGAGATCAGGGCTTCCCCATTGTTAAAGCGGCGTTCGAGTCCGCTAAGCAGCGGATGCGCCCGATTTTGATGACGGCAATTTCTACTTTGAGCAGTATTTTCCCGCTGGCGATCGCTTCGGGGGCAGGTGCCGCGAGTCGGCGCTCGCTAGGAAATGCCGTGTTTGGCGGCATGTTTGTGGCGACGTTTCTCAGCCTGTTTGTCGTGCCAATTCTCTACATTGTGGTGAAGCAGCTCAGCGATCGCTATTTGTTCAACAACGACGATGACTCGGACGACGGTTCGGCTGAGGCTACCGAGACGGAGCGAGTTCCGGTGGCCTCTCAGTCTTAGCTGAGTTGGTTCTCAACAATTTCTGGACTTACTGAGTCAATTCTCTAGCGCGATCGCTGATTTTTGCGGCTCCTAGCCAGAATGGCAGCGCAATGGCAGGAGAGAAATTACCGTGAGGACATAGCAGTAGTAGACAATTACGATTTGCTAAAGACTGAGGCTGTAAGTGCTCTGCTTTACAGTCCTAGAGCCGTTAGCCAAAGACAATAGAAAGCTAACTTCAATCCTGAATTTATTCGCGATTGCTTTGAATCGATTTGCCGCCCGCCTTAGTTGCCATTAAATGCATGAAACCGCAAATTATTGTCTGTGGTTTAGGTCGAACCGGCTACCGCATCTTTTCCCTGCTCAAACAGCAGGGGGCTTACGTGGTTGGCATTCACTATCATCCCTTAGCTAACGAGGAAGGGCAAGTTGTCGTGGGCGATATGCGATCAGCCACGACCCTAATCAGTGCGGGCATCCGGGAAGCTCATACCTTGCTGCTCGCCAACTCTGATGACACGCTAAACCTGGCAATTTTGACCCAGGCTCGACTGCTGAATCCGCGTATTCACATCATCAATCGCTTGTTCAACGCCAGCTTGGGCGATCGCTTAGACAGCACCCTGCCGCACCACGTCAGCATGAGCGTCGCTTCCTTGGCAGCTCCCCTGTTTGCCTTTGCGGCTCTGGGCAACCGGGCCATTGGGCAAATCCGCCTGATGGATCGGACCTGGCCGATTCATGAAGAGTATATTGACGAGGAACACCCCTGGAACGGGCGCAAGATGCGGGAGCTGTGGGAAAATCGCTCCCGCATGTTGATCTATTACTTGCCCAAAAATCAGTCGATTGATCTAGTTTCTGCCGTGGCCGAAAACAGAGCGCTGCAAACGGGCGATCGCCTGATTGTGGCGACTAAGCCCAGCCTGCGCAAGCGCCGGATCAACTTAATCCAAAGATTTCAGCGGTTTTTGGTCAGCTTTAGTCATTTTCGGCGGCAGAGCCGGGTGACGTTGCTGGTGCTGTTGACCCTGCTCACCACTATTTTTGCCGCCACGCTGACTTATATCAGCGTCAATCTCAACACCTCATTCATCGACGCTCTCTATTTTTCTGTGGGCATGATTACCGGGGCAGGCGGTCTGGAGCAGGTTGCCGAAACCTCTTCCGGCCTGATCAAGGTCTTTACGGCGTTCATGATGCTGGTGGGGGCGGGGGTGATCGGCATTTGCTATGCCCTGCTGAATGACTATGTGCTGGGCGCTCGCTTCCAGCAGGTACTCAATGCGGCGCGTTTGCCCCAGCGGCATCACTATGTAGTGTGTGGCTTGGGGGGAGTCGGTTTTCAGATTGTCAGTCAGCTCAAGGCGTTGCATCAGGATGTGGTGGTGCTAGAGCGCGACCCCAACAATCGCTTTATCAACGCGGCGCGATCGCTAAAGATTCCCGTCGTGATTGGGGATGCCAGCGTGGCGGCGACGCTGTCGATGGTGAACGTGGAGCAGGCTGCGGCGCTGCTAGCCGTCACCAGCGATGACACTGTCAATCTAGAAATTGCCCTCACCACCAAAAGTCTGGCGCCACGCCTAGCCGTTGTCGTGCGCAATCAGGACCCAGAGTTTGCCCAGCAGGTACAGCAGGTGTTTGAGTTCGAGCGGGTGATGAGTCCGACGGATCTGGCGGCTCCGGCCTTTGCGGCAGCGGCATTGGGCGGGCGGATTTTGGGCAACGGCATGACGGCCAATAGTCTGTGGGTGGCGATCGCTACTCTGATTACGCCGGGGCATCCTTTCTGCGGTAAATCTATCCGGGAAGCTGCTACTACGGCAGATTTTGTGCCACTCTACGTTGAGTCTCGCCAAGGAACGGTGCACGGCCTGTCTTTGCTGGAATACGGCCTGCAGGAAAATGACGTACTTTATCTCACTATGCCAGCAAATGCAGCTTTTTTGATTGCCAAGTGCCCTTTTAGTCGTTCAGTCCCGGCAATGCCGGGACGCTTCCCATGACCCTAAAGCAG
>JAAHIC010000174.1 GCA_010671965.1 Leptolyngbya sp. SIO4C5 | reverse complement strand
TCTTCGAGGCCGACCTATGGCACAGGTTAAATCCTGCAGGTTGTCGTAATGACTAATCCCAATGGCGATCGCCCAGTTTCTACTCATTACGATGGAGCGACAAGTCTCCCAAACGAAGCATCTTCGACTCAAGCCTAGCTGCTAGATTCTGGTGAGAACAATATTTGCAGATGCATATTCAAGAATTGCAACGAATGGACTTCGATATGACTACGCTAATAGCAGCAGTGTAATGCATCGAAGCCCTACAGCATGGTGCGTTACGGCTATGCCTACAGCAGCACCCTACAGGATCATTTGTTTATTTCACTGACTTATGAGTAGCTAACTATGCATCAAGCTGGGTCAAAACTTGCCCAACCGCCAGCAGCGCCTGATCCACCTCATCCGCACTAACAATCAGCGGCGGCACAAAGCGCACTACCTGAGGGCCAGCCGGCACAAGGAGCAGCCCTTGGGCGATCGCGGCCTTGACAATATCGGCTGACTTAATCGCCGCGTCCGACTTCAGCACCATGCCGTTAATTAGGCCCCAGCCCCGCACCGTTTCGATCAGGTCGGGGTGTTTTTCGGCTAGCGATCGCAGGCCAGAGCGCAGCTGCTCGCCCCGGTCTTTAACATTAGCTAGCAGATTTTGCTGCTCCAGGGTTTGGCAGACCGTCAGCGCCACCCCGCAGGCAAAAGGATTGCCGCCAAAGGTGCTGGCGTGTTCACCCGGCTGGAGCACATCGCAGTGGGCCTTGCACAGCATCGCCCCAATGGGAATACCGCCGCCGAGGCCCTTGGCCGAGGTGAACACATCCGGCTCAATCCCCAGATTTTCGTAGCCCCAGAACTTACCCGTCCGGCCTACCCCCGTCTGCACTTCGTCAATCAGCAGCAGAATGCCGGTTTCGTCACAGATTTGGCGAATCCGCTGGAAATAAGCCTGCTCGCCCGGACGAACGCCCCCTTCTCCCTGCAGCGGCTCTAGCATGATGGCGACGACCTGCCGCTGGTCGGCATCTAGCTGAGCGATCGCCGCTTCTAGAGCCTCAATATCGTTGTAGGGGACATAATGAAAGCCCGGCACCAGTGGGTCAAAGTTTTTCTGATACTTAGCCTGGCCGGTGGCGGTGACGGTGGCCAAGGTTCTGCCGTGAAAGCTGGCGTTAGCGGTCAAAATGACGGGTGACTCAATCCCTAGCTGGGTTTTGCCATATTTGCGGGCCAGCTTGATTGCGCCTTCGTTAGCCTCCGCCCCAGAGTTGCAGAAGAAAACGCGGTCAGCGCAGGAGTGAGCCGTGAGCCAGGCCGCTAGCTGTCCCTGCTCCGGAATGTAGTAGAGATTAGAAACGTGGTGCAGCTTCTGCATCTGCTGTGTCACCGCCTCCACCATCACCGGATGGGCGTGTCCCAGGGTGCAGGTGGCAATACCCGCCACAAAGTCTAAATAAGTCTTGCCTTCAGTATCCCAAACCTGACAGCCCTGACCGCGCTCTAGGGCCAGCGGGAAGCGCCCGTAGGTCGTCATCACGTGCTGGTCGAAGTGACTAGTCTGAAAATCGGGGTTGACGATGGGCGGCGCTATGTTTAGCGCTCTCAGCGAATTGTGGACTAACGTTTTTAAGCTCACGGGCAATCCTTAGGCAAGAGAAGACTTTAATTATCTAATCTAGCGATCGCAGCTGGCTTTGCAAAGAGATCGGCGTCATCAAGTCTCGACATTTAGGGGCGAGTCTACCTTAAGCAAGAGGTTAAGGATTGTAAAGTTGACTTATTCTACCTTAAGATAAATTTACAAACTCAGCTCGCTAGGCACACCTCACACTATGACTACCCGAAATTTTGCCCCTATTTTCTTAAGCGTTTGGATTGGTATTTGCTTATTGGTGGTCGGTACCCGCTACCAGGTGACTCGCATCATCGAGTCTGACGCCGCTGATTATGTGGTCAAGCCCGTCGTTCAGGATGTGATCTACTACGTTGAACCGCGCTTTTCTAAGCACATGCATTTGGAGCGAGGTCAGTACTTTAAAGAGTTGGCGGCAGAAAAACTGATGGCATCATTAGACGAGATTGCGGCCAGCCACGCGATCGCGGATACGCGGATTCACCTGCGCAAGGTAGACGGTCAGGACGTACCGGGAATGTTTGTCTTTGTGGAACAGACCCAGTTGGCCCAGCAGCCAGCCACCTCAACCGCACCAAGCCTGACCCCAGTGGTTGAGGCGGTCACGGCTGAGAAAGTGTAGTCCTACGACGGTGCCAAACGGCCTGCTCGAACAGGTAGCCCATCGCTTTTTGCCGCTCAGTCTAAGGTTTCTGGCGTTGCTGAATCCAGGGATGAACCTGGTGTTTGTCGCTCGTGAGCGGGATGCTCACACTCTCTCGCCTATCATTTAGTTAGATTAGTGCGAGCATCTTGCTCACGCTTTAATTCATAGCCAAAATCAGCAAGGCCGGGTTTCTCTATCAACAACGAAAGCGAGGAGACTATCAAAGTCCCCTCGCTTTTCATTCATCTAAATCTGTTTTAGCTCTATAGACTAAGCTAACTTTTTAGCTAAATCTAGCTTTCTGCCGTGGCGACATCGTGGTAGCAGAAGCCCAGCAGCAGACCTACTGCAGCCAGTTTTAGGACTTCCAGCAGCCAGTAAAAACCATGTAGCTGGTTCATGCCTGCCGGAATCACTTCAGTAGCTGACTGAAAGCTATCTAGAGGCAAGCTAAGAGCGCTCATTTCCGGCGCGAGGAAGTAGGTATAGGCCATCGCGATCGCCAACAGCAACCCAGACAAACCAACGGCCCAACGGCTTTTGCTGCCGCTGTTGAAAAGGCTGAACTGATTGCGTCCCTGTCGCAACGCCAGTACGCCCGTCAAAATGCCCGCCGCACAGAGTAATTCAACTCGATTAAAAACCCAGAATAAGCTATAGCCCATACTGCCAAAGTCCGGCTGATTCATCATTCCAGCACCATACATACTGGGCATAATCAAAAAGTCGAGAAGTAAGCTAGCGCTGAGCCAAAATCCTGCCAGGGCAAAGACTACAACCTGCCAGTCCAGCGGCTTGGAGACATTTCTGGAAGCCAAATTCATGTGATTAATCTCTGAAAATAATTTGAATGATGATGTTTCCAGAGTAACGAATTCCTTTGGGGCTGACTATGAATTCTCATTACAAGAAACCGTCTGTAAATAAACGGTTAGCCCTAAAAAAGAAGCGTTAAAAAACAATAAGAAAAGTAAAGAATAGCGCCGCAGGCGATCGCTTTTAGCCGTTTTCTACAATAGAGATAGCTACCTCAGATACTCTCGATTGGCAACTCTAATAGCCGTACTGCTCTTTGTAACCTCAAAAACGAGCTGAAATTTTATGAAACGTCCAGCACTCATCCTCACCGCCCTGGGACTGGGGGCGCTGCTGGGAAATGCTATCCCCGCTCTAACCCAGCCCTCTGCTAGAGCCGTACAGCTCCTCGACGGCGCGATCGCCTTTGTGCAACCGCCGCAGCTTTTAGAGGCCACCACCACTCGCGATCGCGCCCAAACCCGCAACGCCACCTACTACTTCACTTTGGAGCTGCCGGAAGCGGCTGGTGAGCCTTTGGCAAAAGTTGTGATTGAGCAGCACAATGCTCGGTTGACCAGCAATCTGCGCTACCACCTAGATGAAAGCGCAGCCTTTGCAGGCTATCCCAGAGGTGAGCGATCGCCCCTGCCTCTGAGCAGTGTCTCCCAGGATGAAGACTCCGAAGCTATTACCTTTACCTTTGAGCCGCCAGTAGAGCCAGGCCAAGTTGTCACCCTCAGCCTCAGCCCGGTGCGCAATCCCCGCTGGGGCGGCACCTACCTTTTTGGCGTGACGGCCTTTCCAGAAGGTGAGCAAGTCCGCTCCCAGTTTACGGGCTATGGTCGGCTCCGCATTTATGACCGCGACAGCGACTCAGATTTTCGGCCCTAGCAAGGCAGTCCTGCGTCTTAAACTTGCCTAAATCGAAGCGTCTAGGGGCAGTTCGTCTCGCGCTTCGCCCTGATGGATGGTTTTTACCCATTTCAGCCGCTTAGGCCGCACTGACATGCGCAGGCTGGTGCTGGCAATGATGGGCAGCCAGTGCAGCATATAAACCGTGCCCCGCAGACTGCGAATTAAAGTGATGAGCACAGAGGCTTTTTGGACGCGGCGCTGACCGACAAACATGCCGATTAAAGACAGCATCACCGTCAGGGCCGTCAGGGGGCCAAAAATGGGGGCTTGACGTCTCAGCGCTGCCATCAGCAGGTCAGCCGGGGTCACCACCGGCAGCATGTACTGCATCACCCAAAAGGCCAGCATGTCGGCTGTTTTCTCTAGACCCATGCGGTTGCGCCCAAGCAGTCGCCAATAGTCTAAATAGCGCTGATAGCCGCCTTCAGCCCAGCGGTTCCGCTGATGCCAAAGGGCGATCGCTTGGGTGACGCCTTCCTCTTTCACGGCGGGAAAGGGCAGAAAACTAATTTCCCAACCGCTGAGATGCAGCCGTACGGTCAGATCTAAATCATCAGTGATCGTCTCTTCATTCCAGCCATCACAGGTTTCCAGCGCCGCCCGGCGCACAAACTGCCCGTTGCCCCGCAGTTCGCCAATGCCCCCAAGGGCGATGCGCTGCTGCTGAAAGTAGCTGTCTAAGACCATCTCTACCTGCTGGCAGCGAGTCCAGAAGTTGGTGCCGCTATTGGCGATCGCTTTGCGCACCTGCACGGCTCCCACCGATTGAGACTGGAGAAACAGCGGCACCGTCCGCTGCAGCAAATCTGAGGGGACCTGAGCATCGGCGTCAAAGACAGCCACCAGTTCACCCTTTGTCTGCGGCCAGACCAGATTGAGTGCCCCAGACTTCCCCCCTTTGGCTTCTGGCCCTCGATGGACTACGTTGAGCTGCTGATAGCGCTGGGCTAAGCGATCGAGCAGGGCGGCTGTGCCATCACTGCTGTTGTCATTAATGATCCAGAGATCGTAGCGATCGCGGGGATAATCTAGCCTGAATAGAGACATGACTAGGCTTTCGATTACCGCTTCTTCATTCTTGGCGGCTACCAGGAGAGAAACATAGGGCCACGGCTCGTCGTCTGCAGTACCCAGCGGCTTCGGCTCATAGACCGACAGTGCGGGCGGTATGGCCTGGGGCCGGGCCAGCAAAACTCGCAGTACGTGAATCCCCATCAGAGCCGTCAAGAACAGGACAACCGCCTGCCCCCAGCGGGAAAAATGAAGGGCAAACGTACCGCCCCAAAGCGTAATTAGGGTAAGCGCCGCCTTTTGCCGACGCCCCGCATAGCCTGGATAAAATGCATCGCCCTCAGAATCTACAATCTCAACCATCAGCGAATTAACCCATTTAGACATCTATCAGCTTGATTGTTCTCCACAAGACCTCAGCCGAACCGAAACAGCTTGACCGGTCATCGGTATGACCAGACTCGGCAGAGCGCCATGCCTGCATTGCTGGCTCAGCCATCCTGACCGTTGGCATGATTCCGACTCAGTGAAAAAACCGAACTCGCTGTCGTGATTAAATTTGCTGTGAAGTCGGGAACCCTAACCAAGTAATCAATCGCAAAGCTTTCTTGTGTTACTTTAACAATCTCTCAACTCTTCTTAACAATTAATCATCCTATGGCTTTGTGCGATCGCTCGCTTATCTGCTTGCGGCCAGAATCCGTAGAATTAATCTTTTTAATTCCTGAGACAGCTACGGTGTCAACAAGTCTAAGCAGCGAAAACATTGCTTACCATAGGACATTGTCAGTTATCTACCAGCAGAGCTGTCCGGGCAGACTCTAAAATCTGAGAATCTAAGCAAAGCGCTACTTGAGAACGATAGGGAACAGAGAGCCAATGTCTATCTCAATTGAAGAAATTAAGCCCGCTAGCAAGCAGGAAATCGGCGTCTATATGCCCTATTACCAGGGCACGAAGCGGCAAGTCCTGCCTTACGCTATCAGCCTTTATAAGCAAGGCAACTTGGAAGGCGAACGGACGATCGAAGGCGGCAATAGCGTTCCCTTCATCGCCACCTGGAACGTCTCAATGCTACCCGCAGACCTGACTCACTGCCGGATGCAGTTTGATGGCGATGCGGAACTGAGTTACGAGGTGACGATGGCCACCTTTGAGTTTGTTGATTTTCTAATTGACGTAGTTTATTCCATTCGGCGTAAACGGCCTGCTGACTTTGCTAAGCCTTTCTATCGCAAGCTGCTGCGGCTAGACGATTAGGGGCTACGCTAGGCGGCTCCAAATGTTTGCTTTTTGCCGCAGGTTGCTGGAGGCAGCACTAACCTGCGGCAATTTACCCTTTGCGGCTTTCGGCCTGTAGGGCTTCTGTCCCTTTATGCCAAATTTGTTACAGCACTGAGCCGGGAAAACTGGACATCCTGGAGCTTGGCGAATCTTGGGCAGCTATTGCTAGTTTTTCAGAATTTAGTTTTCCTGTAAGAAGACTCCAGGGCGAAGACAATGCCAGAATGGAGTCCGTAGCGCAACCAGTCGGATTATATCGAGAGGAGTAGGATCAGCGTGCCCAAACAAGCTCGGCATTTACTAGTTGGCTCCACTGAATCGTACAGTGGCAAATCAGCAATCATTCTGGGACTGGCCTTTCAGCTACAGGCGAGAGGAATTGAAATTGCCTATGGTAAACCTTTAGGCACCTGTCCGAGTGAGCATTCAGATGACCAGCTAGATGAAGACGTTCGGTTCATTGCCGAGGCCCTAAAGCTGCCTGACAACCGAGTCCGACCCACGTTGTTGATGCTGGATGAAGCGACCATTGGGCAGCGCCTGTCTGACTACAGGCCGTTCGATAGCCGTGAGGGCTTAGCTCCCTATCGGCAGTCCTCAGGCGAAGACTTGCTCCTGGTGGAAGGCCCTGGCAATTTGGAAGAAGGTATTTTGTTTAATCTGGCCCTGCCCCAGCTCACTGAGGCGGTTGCCGCTTCCGTGCTGATTGTGGCTAGATTCCATTCGGCCCATATTGTCGATAATTTGCTGTCGATGAAGCAGCGACTGGGCGATCGCCTATTAGGAGTCATCATCAATGACGTACCCGCCGATCAGATGCAGCAGCTCAAAGAGGATATCAGTCCTTTCCTAGAGCAGCAGGGAATCTCCGTCTTAGGCATCATGCCAAGAACAGCGCTGATGCGCAGCATTAGCGTCGAGGAACTGGTGCATCGGCTAGGCGCAGAAGTGCTCTGCTGCGAAAACCGGCTGGATCTGATGGTAGAGAGCCTGACAATCGGCGCGATGAACGTCAGCTCCGCCCTAAAATACTTCCGCAAAGCCGTCAATATGGCGGTTGTCACCGGGGGCGATCGCACCGATATTCAGCTAGCGGCTCTGGAAACCTCTACCCAGTGCCTAATTTTGACCGGACATCTACCACCGGCCTCTCAGGTCCTGAACCGGGCTATAGATCTAGAAATTCCGATTTTGTCAGTCGATCTCGACACCTTAACGACCGTAGAAATTATTGACCAAACCTTCGGTCAGGTGCGCTTCCATGAGCCTGTCAAAGTTGAGTGTATGCGGCATTTGATGGAGCAGCATTTCGACTTCGATCGTCTGATGTCGGCGCTCAATCTCCAGCCAGCAACCACGGCTTCGTAATCGAGTGCGCTTTAGCTCCGTCCCTTCTGATACAATGAGCCAGTTCCTTAACATTTTGTAGCGCCCTTGAGTCAGTCTATCGAAGCTCCTGCCGAGACTCCGAAAGTTGACCTGTTTTTACAAGAGTTAGCAGCTATCCAGGAATCGGGTTCCAAACGGATTGCTATTTTGGGTTCTCGTCACGTTCCAATTACCCACCAGCGTCTCATTGAGCTAATGAGCTATGCGCTAGTTTTGGGGGGAAATCGGATTTTAACGTCCGGTGCCACAGGCACTAATTCCGCCGTTATTCGGGGGGCCATGAAGGCCGATCCCAATTTGCTAACGGTGATTTTGCCTCAGAGCTTATCCAAGA
>JAAHIC010000173.1 GCA_010671965.1 Leptolyngbya sp. SIO4C5 | reverse complement strand
TGCGGTGCAGCAGGCTGCTAGAGATGCTGGTGTGGCTCGGCGCTAATTGGGCCAGCGACTTCTGCCGCCCGAAAGATAGCTGGGTGAAAATCATCTGTAATACACTGAGCCATGTAGTTAGCAAAGGAACGTAAACACCTTGTTAGATGAACAAGCTAAAAAGACACTGCTGCGCAAAATTCCCCACGGCATTTATGTCTGTGGCGTAAAGTCTGGGGACGATTTAAATGGCTTTACCGTAAGCTGGGTGATGCAGGCGTCTTTCCAACCGCCCTTGGTGGTCAACTGCGTCAAAAATGACTCCACCTCTCATACAATGCTCAAATCTAGCGGCGTCTTTGCGATCAGCTTCCTGGAAGCCGGACAAAAAGAAATTGCCCAAAACTTTTTTAAGCCGCTACGTCGTGTCGGCAACAAGTTTGAAGATATTGAATTTTACCCGGGCGAAGAAACTGGCTGTCCAGTGATCAAAGATTCGCTAGGCTACGTAGAATGCAATGTGGTTGGGAGCGTAGAACACGGCGATCATACCGTCTTTGTGGGCGAAGTTGTCGGCGCTGCGTTGCATAGAGAAGGTAAGCCCCTGCTGCTTGAAGATACGGGCTGGCAGTACGGCGGCTAAGCCTGCAAGCAGCCTGGAGCAATTTTTAGAAACTAGTAAAAGCGGGGACATTTTTAACGATGTCCCCGCTTTAATTGGATTTTTTTGCTTTGAGAAAATTACTAATAAGGCTGATTCAATCAAAAAGCCTATTAATGATCGCTTTGGAAAACTGCCGCTATGAAGACGTTGTCTGCGCCGCCAGCAGCTCCTTCAGCTTCTCAAGCTCATCCGCCCAGCGCGGATCGGGACGGGCAGCATCAGTAGAAGTGGAAGTAGAGCTGCCGCCACGAGCCTTACTCTTGCTCTTACCACGGCGATTCGGGGCACTCCCGCCGCTTTCACCAGACTCTGCATCAGACTTGCCGCCTTTGCTACGAGGCAGCGCTTTCTCAACTTTGAGAGAGCTGTCTTGAATCTGATAGCCGTTGAATTTCTCCACTAGCACGTCTGCCTGCTCATCCGTCTTGACGGTGACAAAGCCAAAACCACGGCATTTGCCCGTCTTCCGATCAGAAATCAGCTTGATAGATACAATCTCTTCGGTGTAGTCGGCAAAAATAGCCTCCAACTCTTCACGCTCTAGCTCTTTAGGCAAATTACCCACGTATAAACGAACTGACATAAAAGATACCTCTAACCTAATTAGGACACAACACTTTGTTAAACAGCAAAACCGTAGAGCACTTAACCAAAACGCTCAGGTACCCACAGGCTAATATCTGCAATTTGAGAAAAACTTATCGCCGCTGGAATGGAAGATACGCACGCTGAACTTCGTGGGAGGACATCGCCTTTAGCCTGAAAATAGATAGCTAACCTATGCCATAGCTGATCAAACCGCAGGCCAATTTGAGCTGTTAGCGATGAACTATCCGCATAAAGTGATTCGGACAACGTTAATTTTCCTAGAAAGCTTACCAACGAATTGCGCCAATCACTAAGGTACCACGACCCAGGGTAGGTATTGAAAAGCAGGTTTAAAGCGCCATAGAACTCTAATTCAAGCAGATCCAAAACAAAGAAGCAAGCTGTACAAAGTAAAGTTCGAGGCTCAAAACCAGCAGTCAGTCCCCGATCGCCTGCAACTTTATCAATTGCGAGTCCTGTTCTCATTTTAAGGAAAATAAACTTCAATCGCAGGAAAAAACGAATATTTTTTTAAGAGGCTGGATAGACAGGCGGGAGCGATTCAGGACACTCTTGCAGCTAGAACAGACGCTCCTAGAAAAAACCAGCCGCACAACGGCTGGTCAATCTTGCTGTGTTGAGAGTAGGAGAACCTGATACCTATTACCCCTCAAGGGCAAATGCGACCTCGTTAAAAAGTAAGTCACACCTAGGTGTACTGGAGTCCTATACAAAAATTAACACTTTTTGCCCATTACCGCAATGTTTCTTAACTTTTAGCCACCTCGAAAGATAATGTAGATACCCATGAGCGTGGCGGCTGTGCTAATCCAGGTCAAGAAAATAGGCGCTTGTCCCCGAATCGTTTTGCCTGTCTGGGTCTGAAGACGCTCAATATCACACCAAATCAGTCCACCCCGGCGCAGCCAGCCCGCCACTGTGACCGAACGTCCTATCAGACTAGCCGGATGATATTGACTCTGCCGGAAAAGGTAGCCCAGCGGCCCCAGTGCGGTAGAAAAGTGTAGCTTGATCAGGCCCTGATCGGTTTTTAGCAGTAGGCTTTGGCCCAGCAAGTTGAGGCTGCCCGGATGTCCTAGAAGCTGGCCCTCGACGATAAGCCTGATGCTGTCGATGGGTAAAAGTTCGTCACGACGGTAAAGCGCTGCTAAGTCGGGGTTAGAAGACTTGCGGGTCGGACTGATATCGGGGAAAAGCTGATTAATCCGCAGAAGTGTGCCAATCCCAAAACCCATCAGCAGACTACCCTGCAAGAGCGATTGATCCTGATAGAGCCAGTCAAGCTGCCAAATGTTAAAGGCACTGGCAATGCCGCCTATAAACCACAGAATTAAGGCCAAGGCTCCGCCTATCAGCAGTCCTACAATTGGCCCGCCCTGCTTTACGAGGGGCTGCCAGTAGCGATAAAAAGCGGAGAAGGATTTGATTTGAACGGCGGGGGAATCCAGGGCAACTTCTGCGATCGCCCTTTTCAGGCCCTCTTGTTCAGCCATCTGGCTCAGCCGCTGAATCCGCTCACCCAGCAAGGGTTGGGGCTGATTGAAGGTCAGCCAGTGGCGATAGGGATTGCGCATATCCCAGGCCAAAATTTCAGACCAGGGTAGAGTCTCAGCAAAGCTGCCCTGGCTAATAGCCACCTGAGCGCTCAGTGGTGTGAGTAAATCAATGCTTTCAAGCAAAGTAGGCACCTGTTGCTGAGCTTGAATATGAGTGGCTGTAAGGCGGGCTGTTTTCAGCAAAACCCTAATCAAGCCATTGGGATTGCCAGTCAGCCGGGCGGCAGCGCGATCGCTCTTGGCCGTGCCGAGTCGAGCTAACCCTAGTCCCAGCTTGCGCATCAGCCAGTACAGGCTATAGCAAATTGCTGAAGCCACGCCCAGTAGCTTCTGCCAGGTAGGTGCGGTTTGGCGATCGCTTTGCTGGGCTAACCACACGTACCCTTGGTAAAAAAACTGTAGATAAAGTCCCAATCCTGAGAGGAGGGGCCAGTCCCTCCGGCCCATCCGCGCCAGCTCACGGGCATAGAGTACGGCTAGCTCGTCTTCGCTGAACTGCTCCAAAGCCCCCTGGCTAATCACCAAACGGCCATAGCGTGGGCTGAAACCATAGCTAAAGCAGAGCGGTATGGAGGTCGGCAGCAGTTTAAGATCGGGCATGAGCCAGTTACGCTGACGACAGACCCGGCGCAGCAATAGCACCGCTTCGTGACTGTGAACTTCTAGCTGCCGCGTGGAGAACGACTTAAGCTGATACAGGCGTTTCAGCAGTTCGTCAAACAGCCAAGGAGAGGCCAGGACTAACCCCAAACAGAAGAGAAAAACTAAAAAAGGATGGCTGTGGTAGAAAAAGAGCAGTGGTCGTGGATTGAAAGGCCAGCGGATCAGGGCCAAGAGGCTGTTGAGGGCTAGGGTGACTCGATGCAGCAGCCAGGTTGATAGCCATACCCAGGCGATCGCGGTGATCGCACTCAGCAGCCACACATCAACTGGTTTAGCGCTAGATAGGGCCTGAGGCGATCGCAGCCTATCTGGCAGCTGAGTCTGGTTAGGCACTTGGGGGGCTGCAGCAGGGAGACTTGTCTCCGTCTGAGGTTCAACAGTTGGAGCGGAGATGGGCGTGGAGGCTGCCTGAATAGGCGGCGGAGAACCCGTAGCCGCATTCAGCCGTTCATATTGAAACAGAGAACCGCTGCCGTCAAAGCTATCAGCCGTTGAGGAAGTGGGGGCAATGGGAGGCGACTGCAAATCTTGCTCAGATGGCTGGGATGCGGAAGTTTCTAAAGGGGTAAAACCGCTGATGTCGCCAGGAGTGGGCTTTGGAGCCGGGGATGCTTTCTCAGGAGTCGTAGGGGCTGCTTCAGCCTCAAGCGGCGTAAACCCGCTTAAATCTTCTTGGCCCGGAGGGGGTTCTACGGCCTCGGCTGTCGCTGCTTGGATCTGCAATTCGGCTAGAGTCCGCTTGGCCCAGGCTTGCGCTTGAGGACTGGCATGGTGCTGCAGGGCTTGACACTGCGCGATCGCCGCTGCGATATCTCCTTGACCGGCAAGCGCTCTAACCAGTCCCATTTGCGCTTTGGCCTGATAGCGACGGCTGGTTGCGCCTCTGAGTAGCTGCTGCAGAATGGCAGTGGCGGCTTCGTATTTTTGATGCTTCAGGGCCGCAACTGCTTGAGCAAAGAGAGCAGCTTGCTGCTCAGGAGAAAGCGGCGTTGGAGAATCTGCAGTAGAGTCAGGGGCCATAGCACGTTAAGTCACGAGCGATAAATTCTAGGGTACGCAAAACTCTAATAGTTGGCTCATGCTTGAGATCAGGCTGGCTCATCATCAAGTAGGGTTTGCAAAAAGGTGTACTGAGCTGCTTCCGCTGCATCTTCTAAGCTCATATCCTTGAGATCAATCAGCCCCTGAGCCAGCATAGGCGCTCGCTTTTTATAGACGTTGTTAGCACTGAGCAGGTCATGAAAAACCTCTTGCTCTACCTGGAGACGGTGGCTTTCATCGCTGAGCGGTGAAGCATAAGCGACTTGATCAACCTCATACTTCAGCAAAAAAATCAGGGCGTTGCTCTGCTGCTGAAGCTGATTTTGCAACTGGCGGATATCGAGATCTAAGCGTTCAAAGCCAACCTGGCCCTCAATTCGCAGCTCTACAATGGGTTGTAAATCTGGCTTGATCTCTCCGGTGTCAACAGCAGTAGTCACAGCCGCGATCGCCATTTGTTCAACGTCTTCTAGGGTTTCTTGGCCTCGCACCTTTAAATTTAAGCGGACAATAGGCCGCTGATGATAATCCTGCTTCAGCGTCGCTTGGATGCCCTGCCCGTTGATCTCAACCAGGTAAACTCCCCGCTGATATTGGCTTTCTTCAATATTGTTCGCTTCTAAAGAACCCGGATTGAAGATCCAGCCCTCCTCGGCGTAATTTTTGTGAATATGTCCTAAAGCGAGGTAGTCAACCCCGGCAGCCTTGAGGGGACGGACTTCCTCATAGCGCAGCGCTCCGGCATAGCGAGCTACCTGATCTTGTAGGCCGTGATGGAACATTAAAACGGTGTGGGCGGGGCCAACCGGCAGCTGCTGCAGCCCGTTAGCAATTTGCTGAATGGCCTGGGGAGCGGCAGCCCCGTACCAGCTCGATCCCAGTACGCGCACGCCGCACTCTAAATCGATGTAGCCGCCGCGACGGGTGCGATCGCTCCAGGGCTGATAGAAAGCCGCTTCGTCTGTAGCCGGATTGGGTTCTAACAGCTTGAGTAAGCCCCAGTCTGACAGATATTTCAACCAGCTCGTGGGCGTTCCATAGGGCCGGTTATCGTGATTACCCTCGATCGCCAAAACCGGAATTGCGGCTGCCTGCAGCTTTTTTAGCGCAATCTGCGCCTGGTTCAAAATCGCGGGCTGAATATTGCGGTGCTCAAATAAGTCCCCGGCGATTAAAACAAAATCTACCGCGGCATCGATGGCGTAGCGTTCGATGACATCGTTGAAAGATTTGAAAAAGTCTTTTGTCCGCTCTGAGCTACCGTAGCGATCGAAGCCTAGATGAATGTCGGCCAGGTGCAAAAAACGAGCCATCTTAGGATTTTGCCACGCAAAAAGGGTACAGGTATACTGTACCCTCCTCAGAAAATATTCGTTAACCGCTAGACAGTAGCCGAGTTGGAGGCTGCCAGTTCTTCTAACCGTTCCTGCTGATCTTGAGAAATGCAAGACTGAATCATGGTTTCGATATCACCTTCTAAGACCGGGGAGAGAGAGAAGTTCTGATTCAGGCGATGATCGGTAATACGATTGTCTTTGTAGTTATAGGTGCGAATTTTTTCAGAGCGAGCACCTGTGCCTACCTGCGATCGCCGCATCGAAGTCACTTCAGCCTGCTGCTCTCGCATCTTCATCTCGTAGAGCTTGGCCCGCAAAATCTGCATAGCCCGCTCACGGTTCTGTAGCTGCGATCGCTCTTCCGTACAGAAAATCCGGATGCCCGTCGGCTTGTGAAAGAGGTCAACGGCGGTTTCAACTTTGTTGACGTTTTGTCCGCCAGCGCCGCCAGAACGGGCTGTTGACATTTCAATCTCGCCCGGATCAATTTCAACTTCCACATCATCCACTTCGGGCATGATGGCCACCGTTGCTGTTGAGGTATGAACTCGCCCCCCCGCTTCGGTTACGGGCACGCGCTGTACGCGGTGAACGCCCGCTTCAAACTTCAGCTTGCTATAGACCTGCTCCCCTTGAATTTCCAGAATAGCTTCCTTGAAGCCGCCCATATCAGCCAAAGACTCGCTCAGCATTTTGACCCGCCAGCCCTGACCTTCCGCATAGCGAGAATACATTCTCACTAAATCCCCGGCCCAAATGCTGGCCTCGTCTCCTCCGGCACCAGCCCGGATTTCCAGCATGATGTTCTTATCATCATTGGGATCTTGCGGCAGCAGCAGGACTTTCAGCCGATTTTCTAAGCTTTCACGCCGCTGATCCAGCGTTTCTACCTCTAGAGACGCCATTTCCTTCAGTTCAGGATCGCTAGCGGCTTCCTTGTAAACTTCGCGCGCCCCCTCTAGTTCTTCCTGCGTTTCCTTCCAGGTATGGTAAGTCGTGACTGTTTCTTCCAGAGAAGCCCGGGCTTTGGCAATACGCTGAAACTCATCAGGATCTGTAGCGACATCGGGATCTGCTAAACGTCGCGTCAGTTCTGTAAAGGTTTGCTCAACCGAATTGAGCTTATCGATCAGGTAAGATTCAGCCATGACACCGGACACAGTTAGATAACAGACGTAACATATGAAAAATCTCCGAGTGATTGATCAATCACTCGGAAAGCAAAGCGGCGATCGCTGAGGCTATTGCTCGGCAGCGTCGTCTTTCTGCTCTTGATTGCTATCCATCATGCCGTACTTCCGCAAGAAGCGCTCAACTCGACCCTCAGTATCAATAATCTTCTGAGTGCCCGTGTAGAAAGGATGATTGCCTGACCAAACGTCTACGCTTAGCTCAGGTTTGGTCGAACCTACTGTCATGACTAGCTTGCCATTGCAGTAAACTTTGGCATCGGGGTACCAGGTAGGATGAATGTCAGATTTAGGCATTTTTCAACGTCGTCAAATTCAAGTAGCAATAACTAATTTGTTAAGTATGTCTCTCTACAGTGTAGCGAGGTTATCGCAGTTCCTGAGCTAAGCCCGTTAGCGCTTAGAGTACTGAGGCGCTTTTCTCGCCTTGCGCAATCCATACTTCTTCCGCTCCTTGGAGCGAGGATCCCGCGTGAGATAGCCTTCAATTTTAAGCGGCTTACGGTTTTCCGGATCCAGTTCGCACAGCGCCCTCGCAACGCCTAAGCGAATGGCATCGGCATGTCCGGTCAGTCCCCCTCCCCGCACGTTGACTAAAATGTCGTAGTCATTTTCTAGGCCAAGGGTTTCCAAAGGAGCCTTAGCTGCGGTTAAGTAAGCTGGATTACCTTGCAGATGCAGTTCTCCCGGCTTGCCGTTAATAGTCATTTGCCCGCTGCCGGGAACTAGGCGAACCCTGGCAATGGCTGATTTTCGACGCCCAGTACCCCAGTAAACAGCTCTTTCTGACTGATCAGTAGCCTGCATTATTTGTCTCCTCCAGGAATGGTGTTGATGATCAAAGTTTCAGGCTTCTGGGCCTGATGGGGATGGTCAGGCCCCGTGTAGACCTTGAGCTTAGTAAATAGCTTGCGGCCTAAGCTGTTTTTAGGCAGCATTCCCTTAACGGCCTTTTCCACAATGCGCTCAGGAA
>JAAHIC010000172.1 GCA_010671965.1 Leptolyngbya sp. SIO4C5 | reverse complement strand
TAATCGATAGATATCGGCTGGGCCGATATCTATCGATTTTTTCGATAAACGTTATGAGTCCTGCCTATACGGCCAAGCATAAGGTATTAATTAAGACTCAGTATTTTGACTTTGGCAAAGTTTGGATTCATAGTCAAATTTCAATGAGCATATGAGATAAAGTTCAATCAATGCGATCCGCCTCTAGATTCTTTACTTAGGTCAAAGTAGCTGTCGCCGCAGCTTTGTAAATACAGATTGCGAAACGTTGAATTGCCTTGCGAAAAACATCAATTTTGTCTTGAATTGGGTACTTTCTAAAGAAAGCATTAAATACTTTTCGGTTGCAAATTTTATTGGCGGCCAACCTGCGTATTGGCTCAAAGTATGATTTTTAACTCTCGTTCTGATACTCAAAGAAATTACTCTCAGAGTATTGAAGCGCAGGCAGCTCTGCTTAATGTCATCACTAAAGTGCGTCAGTCCTTAGACCTAAACACGATTTTGATGACCACTGCGATTGAAGTTCGCCAGCTCTTGCAGGCTGACCGGGTGGGTATTCTGAGACTCGATCCGGTCAGCGGCTGGGGAGATGGAGAGTTTATCGCTGAAGCTGTGGCCCCAGAATTTGATGCAGCTCTGGCCCAGCGTGTCCGCGATCGCTGTTTTGGGGACCATCATGCTCATCAGTATGAAAAGGGGCGGATTCAAGCGCTGAATGACATCTATGCCGCGGGACTCAGCGACTGCCATTTGCAGATTTTAGAGCGATTTCAGGTACGGGCCAATCTGCTGATTCCGCTGCTAGAAGGAGAGCGTCTTTGGGGACTGCTCTGTGTGCATCAGTGCTCAGGGCCGCGCCGATGGCAGCAAGCCGAGATTGGGTTTGCTGCTGATATTGCCACCCATCTCAGCGTTGCCATTCAGCAAGCTGAACTTTTAACCAAAACCCAGCAGCAATCGGCTGAGCTGAGTGCGCTACTGCATGAGCTACAGCTAGCCCACGTCCAGCTCGCTCAGCAGGAAAAGCTTTCTAGCATCGGGCAGCTAGCTGCCGGTATTGCCCACGAAATCAACAATCCGGCCAGCTTTATCGTAGGCAACTTGGTTCACTTCGCTCATTTCAGCCGGGATTTGCTGAAGCTTTTAGACTGTTACCGCCGGCACTATCCCCAGCCAGTGCCGGAAATCCAGGCCTTAGAAGCTTCAATCGATCTAGATTTTTGGGCGCAAGATATTACTAATCTTTTGCGCTCGATGAAACAGGGGGCAAAACGAATTCAAAAAACAGTTTTGTCTCTACGTAATTTTGTGCGCCTCGGTGAATCTAAGCTTAAAACCGTTGATATTCACGAAGGCATTGATAACGCCTTGCTGATCCTGCGGCATCGCCTCCAAGGTCATCCTGAAGCGCCTCAAATAACAATCATCAAAGACTATGGGACACTGCCACCGGTTGAATGCTATCCCGGCAAGCTCAATCAGGCCATCATGAGCTTACTCATCAATGCAGTCGAAGCTTTGGAAGAAGAAATGTTGAGCTGTCATCTACCGTCTTTCTCCCCAAAAGAGGGGGTTGCCACCGAGTCGTTTAGTGTTTCTACACCACTCCCGCCTAAAACTGCTCAGATTAGTATTCGCACCGCTCAAATTGATGAGCAGTGGATCGAGATTGTGATTGCCGATACCGGCCCAGGCATTACCGATCAGGCCCGCGATCGCCTTTATGATCCTTTTTTCACGACCAAGCCGATTGGTCAGGGTACCGGGTTGGGGCTAGCTATCAGCCAGCAGACGATTGTGGTTGAACATGGCGGCAAGCTGGAGTATCGTACGCAGCCCCACATGGGCACTGAATTTCAAATTCAAATCCCCATTCGCCAAAATCCGGCCTGCCTGAGACTGTAACGAGCCTACATAGTCTCTAAGAGGGCCAATGTTTTATTAAATCAAAAGGGCGGCGATGCCTGATGACATCGCCGCCTGGATGCTCCTGCAAAGCCAAACTACTCAGCGGCCACCGGCTCAATCTCTCTCTGCCTGGCTATAGACTGGCTAATTTTCTTGTAGTTCCAGAAGCCAAAGATGAGCCAGAAAGCCAGTAATCCGCTCGTCAGCAGCAATATCGGAAAAGCGCCAAAGCGATTGATCAGCAGAGGGGCAGCCCCGGTAAACAAGCCGCCGCCCACAATCGGCTCAAAAAATAGCTGCTTATAGCCAAAACTCTCAAGAGCGCCTGAGCGATCGCTTGGATCAACCATGCGCATCAGCAAAATTCCTGTAGCCGTCACGCCCATTGACTGACCCATATCACCTAGCCCCCGCTCAAACCAGTAAGTTGGAATAATTCGAGGGGCAAAGTAGACGAAAAACAAAACGTTCCAGGCAATACCCGCGATCGCTAGGACCGCAAAAGCGCCAAAATTGCGAGCAATAATCGCCAAGCTAATCGAGGCTAAGGCCGCAACGATCGTAGCGTCTAAAGCCACGCCGCCAATGCGAACCATGAGCTGACGGTTAACGAGATACTGGTAGTTGAATCGCTTCAATAAGAGCTGCACAATGATGCCGCCAACTAAAGCCATCGGGAATAGGGGAATCGCTCCCATAATCTCTAATCCTTCGCCGCCCCGGTTCCAGGTGAGCGCTTCGATTAGAGCTAATAGCTGCAAGATTAGCCAGCCAATGGCGATCGCCACGCCGACAAAGCCAAACTGGAGAGAGAGGGGATCAACTAACAAACTATTGAGATGGCGTCGCCGCCGCTCTCTCATTTCAGGGCTTTCGTGTTCAACCGGCACCCGCTCTTGAGCGTCCGCTGCGATATTGAGATCTCGACCATGAGGAATATAGCCCCGCTGTCGCCCCCAGTTAGCCAGCAGCACCCCGGCCAAAATGCCGCTGACGATGCCGATTGTTGCCATCCCGATTGCCAGATCAGGGCCAGCCTCAAAGCCAATTTCCCCAAACACCTCTGCCATCCCGGCTGCCGTACCGTGACCCCCTTCAAAACCAATTTCAATTAAAGTTCCAGCCACAGGGGGCAGGCCAAAAATCGGCCCCAAAACCAAGATGGCCAGCAACAAACCCACCACATATTGCCCCCAAGCCAAAGATTGACCAAAGGCTACCTGCGGCGAGGCCCTTCGCCAAATTTCTGCTGGGGGTGGAATAAACTCTCCTAAAAAGATGGTGGCAAAAACGATGTTGATAAAGACGCCCGGAATTTCGGACCACACCGCTAAAATAGGCTGGGGGAAAAGCCCATTTGCCAAAAAGCCTGTTTCCCCAAAAGCCATAGCCGCGATCGCCCCCAAAACCCCTGGGCCTAGCAGCAAGGCAACGACCCCTGCCACAATTGAGCTGGGTAAAAACAAAGCCTGTAGCAGGCCAACGCGCTGACGAATCCAGCGCCCGACCAAAATCAAGAATCCTAGAACA
This sequence comes from Leptolyngbya sp. SIO4C5, assembly GCA_010671965.1. GTDB lineage: Bacteria > Cyanobacteriota > Cyanobacteriia > Phormidesmidales > Phormidesmidaceae > Sphaerothrix > Sphaerothrix gracilis. Next base: position 4,614 of record JAAHIC010000172.1, on the reverse strand, counting down.
ATAAAGGCAAAGAACACGTCCTGAAAATTGTAGCCAGGACTTTCGCTTTCGGCCTGCGCCCGCGCTACCAGGGCGGCGGGTCCTAGCACTAGCACAACTGCCCAGAGAACAACAGTGCTCAAAAGCCTAACTGGCGATCGCTCCCAATTCCGGTTTGACATCTTTCCTCCAATCGGTAAGCAGTGCCCGCCTAGACAAGTCTCTCCAAAGAGCAGCGATTCACAGGCACTCATAAATATGATCGAGCAGCTTAAGGCTAAAGAGCAGCCTCGATCGCTGCAGTTAAACCAAGTGCAATATATCCAAGACGATCAACCGTCCGTCCTCAACCTGTTTCAACAGATCAGGCTCACTTCAGCCTAGAGAGATATTAGGGGCTAGTCAATTAACCAGCCGTATCAGAACTGACACTCTCTTTCTCAGCGATCGCCGCTTCAGTGGCATAAAAAGGCTTTTGGGGCTTACGCAGCAGACAGCTTTGCCGATATAGTTGCTCTGATGAGTGTTCTACCTTGGTAAATCTAGCCAGCAGCACGGAGAGGAAAGGGTATGGCTTTTGAATATCCAGCAGACTTAAAATATGCAGATACCCACGAATATGTTCGGGTCGATGAAGATGGCGTCGCCATTATCGGCATTACGGCTTTTGCCGTCGATCAGTTAGGCGACGTGGTGTTTTTAGAGCTGCCTGAGGTGGGCGACACGATTGAAAAAGGAGAAAACTTTGGCACAATCGAGTCGGTCAAGGCGGTCGAGGATTTGAAAGCACCCGTGACGGGAGAAGTGCTAGAGCGTAACGATGTTTTGATAGATTCCCCGGAGCAGATTGCCGATGATCCCTACGGCGACGCCTGGATGCTGAAGGTCAAGATGGACGATTTAGAAGATTTGGAAGACGCTATGAGTGCGGAAGAGTATCAGGATCAAGTTGAGGGCATCTAACCGACTTTGGCGTGCTTCCACTAGATTTGACAGAGTTAATACAATTGAAATAAGTAAATTTTCGATCCATCGGTTTGCTAACTGATGGGTTTTGACTTTTTGCCCCATTGCGATCGCCGTTGTTTCCAGCCCTCGAAAGTACATGCAAAAATCTCGATTTGACCACAGCACAGCCGCGCTCAATCAGTCAGCTCCTAGCCCTGCTACCGCTTCAGCCGCCAATTCTCTTAATGGGCAAACTGATTTCGCAGCCGGAGCAATGCTGCCGTCTCACGAGTCAGACTTTGTCAACCGCCATCTCGGCCCCCGCCCTGCCGAAATTGATCAGATGCTAGCAGCCTTGGGTTATGACTCCCTAGACGCTTTGATGACGGCAGCGATTCCGGCAGATATTCGCCTCCAACAACCGCTCCAGCTAGCACCGGGTCTCAGCGAGCAGGCAGCCCTCGCCAAGCTAAAAACGATCGCCCAGCAAAATCAGGTCTTTCGCTCTTTTATTGGCCTGGGCTACCACAACTGCATCACCCCAGCCGTCATTCAGCGCAACGTGCTGGAAAATCCCGGCTGGTACACCCAGTACACGCCCTATCAGCCAGAAATTGCTCAGGGACGGCTAGAAGCCCTGCTCAACTTTCAAACGATGGTGGCCGATCTGACTGCACTGCCTCTGGCAAACGCCTCGTTGCTAGACGAGGGCACCGCCGCCGCCGAGGCCATGAGCATGGTTTACGGGCTACAGAAAAAGAAGAAGAGCAAAACCTTTTGGGTCGCGGCTGACTGTCATCCTCAAACGATTGAAGTCATTAAAACGCGGGCCTTGCCGCTGGGGATTGAGGTGATTGTCGGCGATCACCGCACCTTCGAGTTCGACCAGGCCGTTTTCGGGGTGCTGCTGCAGTATCCGGCCAGCGATGGGGCTGTTTATGACTATACCCACTTTATTCAAAAAGCCCATGCCGCCGGAGCCTTAGCGATTGTCGCCGCTGACTTGCTCAGCCTGACGCTGCTGACGCCTCCTGGGGAACTGGGAGCCGATGTCGCTATCGGCAACAGCCAGCGATTTGGGGTGCCTCTGGGCTACGGCGGCCCCCATGCCGCCTACTTCGCTACCCACGAAGACTATGCCCGCAAGCTGCCGGGGCGGCTGGTGGGCCTCTCAAAAGATATTTATGATCAGCCAGCCCTGCGCTTGGCCCTGCAGACCCGTGAGCAGCATATCCGGCGAGATTCCGCTACTAGCAATATCTGCACGGCCCAGGTGCTGTTGGCAATTATGGCAAGTATGTACGCGGTCTATCATGGCCCCCAAGGGTTGAGGCAGATTGCCAGCCGCGTACACCGCTCTACAGTGGCGCTGGCGACGGGACTAGAAAAGCTCGGCTATGGTCTAGGCGAAGCTGCCTATTTTGATACTTTACGGATTGATGTGGGCGAGGCCCAGCCAGAAATCCTCAAACGGGCGATCGCTCGGCAGGTCAATCTCCGTATTCTCGATCCGCAAACATTAGGCATTGCTTTAGACGAAACCGTCACGCTGCCAGATCTGCAAAACCTATTAGATATTTTCAATCTCTCAGGGATAAAGCTACCGGCTGTCGCCGATCTGTATGCTCAAGCTCAACTCCAAATTCTCCAACCGCGTACCAGCAACTACCTGACTCATCCTGTCTTTAACCAGTACCATTCGGAAACAGAGATGCTGCGCTACCTGCATCGGCTGCAGGGACGCGACCTGTCTCTGACCACCGCCATGATTCCCCTCGGTTCCTGCACCATGAAGCTGAATGCCACGGCTGAAATGCTGCCGATTAGCTGGCCGGAACTCAGTCAGATTCATCCTTTTGCCCCCGTAGACCAGACCCAGGGCTATCAAATTCTGTTTCAGCAGCTCTCTGACTGGCTGGCTGAGCTTACGGGTTTTGCGGGCATTTCCCTACAGCCCAATGCTGGCTCGCAGGGGGAATATGCTGGCCTGCTGGTCATCCGTCAGTATCATCAGCACCGCAATCAGGCCCATCGCCATATTTGCCTGATTCCCACCTCGGCCCACGGCACTAATCCGGCTAGCGCCGTCATGGCGGGCATGAAGGTAGTGACGGTCGCCTGTGACGAAGACGGCAACATCGACGTCGCCGATTTGCAGGCCAAAGCCGAGAAACATGCTGACCAGCTAGCGGCCCTGATGGTGACCTATCCCTCTACTCACGGCGTCTTTGAAACGGCCATCCGCGAAATTTGTCAGATTGTCCACACCCACGGCGGTCAGGTCTACATGGATGGGGCCAACATGAACGCTCAGGTTGGGCTTTGTCGGCCAGCGGACTTTGGCGCCGATGTTTGCCACCTGAATCTGCATAAAACCTTCTGTATTCCCCACGGTGGCGGTGGCCCCGGTGTAGGGCCAATCGGCGTCCAGGAACATCTGCTGCCGTTTCTGCCGGGACACAGTTTGACAGCCGCTCTGGCAGGAGAACAGCGGATTGGAGCGATCGCGGCGGCTCCCTGGGGCAGCGCCAGCATCCTGCCCATTTCCTGGATGTATATTGTCATGATGGGCGCTAGTGGCCTGAAGCGAGCGACCGAAGTTGCCATTCTCAACGCTAACTACATGGCCCATCGCCTATCTGACCACTATGAAATTCTCTACAGAGGGCAGCAAGGTCGGGTAGCCCATGAATGCATTATTGACCTGCGCGGCTTTCGTAAATCTGCCGGACTCGGTGTCGACGATATTGCCAAACGCCTAATCGACTATGGTTTCCATCCGCCAACCATGTCCTGGCCTGTTGCTGGAACCATTATGGTTGAACCCACCGAGAGCGAGTCAAAGGCCGAACTCGATCGCTTCTGCGATGCCATGATTGCTATCCGTCAGGAAATCCGCGCCGTTGAACTGGGCGAGGTGGATCAAGACAACAACGTCCTCAAACAGGCTCCCCACACGGTTGCCGACTTAGTAGCGCCGGAGTGGCACCGTCCTTATTCCCGTGAGGCTGCGGTCTATCCCACTGCCTGGACGCGGGCGCATAAGTTTTGGCCTGCGGTGAACCGTATTGATCAGGCTTACGGCGATCGCAATCTGGTCTGTGCCTGTCCGCCGCTAGAAGCTTACACCGACGCATAAAAACATGAGTAAATGTAAGTTGCGGTTGAGGCACGTTGGCGTAGCTTTGTCTGAGGCAATAAGCCGACCCCGCATGGGTTACGCTGTCGCTACCCTGTTCTAAAAATGATTAGGTCCGCCGACTTAGCAGCGCTAACAAGCTGCCCCCCTTTTTGAGTCAATTGATCAGCTAGAAATAGGTAGTTATTGATTCTAGCTGATTGACTCGCAAACCCGTTAAAAGGGACTGAGCAAAACTTAAATCAATGCTATGTGAGAACTTCGCATATTTATATTTTCAAGGCCCTGTTCTTTACCAGGCTAACCAATATTTTTGTTGGCTAGAAAACGTCTCTGGCAATATAAATAAGATAAAATCAAATCAGCTATTTTAGAAAATCTGCTACTGTTTTCTCGTTTTTTCAACTCTCAATTTTATTGGTATCGTCATTATTCAATTCTTTCCATAGGCTATTGCCTAGGTTATGCCGTAAAGCTTTTAATCAATCAAAATATTTATCTCTCTGCAGAAAAAAGAGAGGCTTTGATCAAAAAACTTATTTATATTG
>JAAHIC010000171.1 GCA_010671965.1 Leptolyngbya sp. SIO4C5 | reverse complement strand
CCAAATTTGGCAATTTCCTTAACTAGGCTGCTGCTAAGAAAACCGTACTCGGTGGAGGTGGCCAAAAAAACCGTTTCTATTTCGTCAGAAAGCGTTTTATTGGTGTGAGCCATTTGCAGTTCTTTCTCAAAATCTGAAAGAACTCTTAGCCCGCGTAAAAGTACCTGTGCCTTTCGCATTCTCGCATAGGTTACGGTTAAACCGTCATAGCTATCAATCTCAACGTTGGTCAGATGCTGAGTTGACTGACCAATTTGATCAATTCGCTTAGTCACCGAAAACAGCGGCGATTTGCCCGGATTATGGGAAACAACCACCACCACCCGTTCAAATAGGCGACAGGCGCGAGTAATAATGTCTAAATGCCCAAAGGTAATAGGATCAAAGCTTCCAGGATAGATAGCAAGCACGTCGTCTCAACCAGACTCAATGAAGGGATTATAGCGAACTTAGGAAACGCCAACGGGCTTGACGTACACTAAATCGCATCGACAGGTAGCAACACCTGCAGCCTTTTGGTAACCGTTCTTTTCGTATAGGCTCACGGCCTGCTGCAGCACGCTAGCGGTTTCAATCCAAATTTGCTGAAACTGTCTGGCTGCGATCGCTTTTTCTAGCTGCTCCAGCAGAAATTTGCCTAGGCCCAGACCCCGCGCTGAGGCCAGCAGATACATTTTGCGAATTTCGGCTGCCTGCTGTCCTCGCTCAATTGGGTAGTATCCGGCGGTGCCGACGATTTTGCCTTGCCGCTCCACAACCCAGAATTCTCCCCCTGCTTGCCAATAGCAGACTTCTACGTCAATGGCGTCCCGGTCAGTTTGCTCCGGTTCCCAGCCTAAACCGTATTCAGCCAGGACGGTTTTGATCACAGCGGCAGCAACTTGGCGATCGCTAGGCTGCCAGTCCCGAATTAGAAAATCTTGATACTGAGCTTGCATAGCTGCTAGCTGTGAATGCGAGGTTCGGGATGCAGCGTCGCTAGGATATCACTTTCCACCTGGGCTAGCTCCATCAGGCGCGTCTCAACTTGCGATCGCTCAAAATAGGTCGTCGCCAGCGTCCAGTAAATACCGTAGTGACGGGCTTCAGATGCCATCAAGCTGTGATAAAACTGGGCCAGTTCTGGTTCCGGGCAGTGCTGAGCTAGCAGCCCTAGCCGCTCATGGCTACGGGCCTCGATTAGGGCTGAAACCAGTAGCATGTCTAACATCCGCTGAGGCTCATTATGACGCATTTGCGCTTTGAGCGTGGCCCCGTAGGGCGGCGGCGGCAGCGGCCCCAAAGGAATTTGTCGTCGCTCTAGCCACTGGTTTACCAGCTCAAAGTGGCTGAGTTCTTCTTGGGCAATTGTCGTCAGTGCCCTGACCAGTTCGCGGCTGGAGGGATAGCGAAACATGAAGTTAAGCGCAGCGCTGGCAGCTTTGCGCTCACAGTGGGAGTGATCGAGCAAAACAGTATCGATATTACCCAGTGCTTGCTGCAGCCAGGCGTCTGAGGTAGGTTCTACTAAAAATTTGATTTTGGTAGGAGGAGCCGACATGAGCAGTGGAATAAAGACCGCTCTAATTCTACTGCGATCCGGTGGTTACCTATTGAGCGACAGTTTGGGCTTGCAAATAGCGCACTAAAGCTTGGAGGCCCAGCAGATAGCTCTCTGAACCAAAACCACAAATCTGCCCCACCGCCACCGGAGCAATATAGGAATGCTGTCGAAAAGCCTCTCGCCGATGAATGTTGCTGAGATGAACCTCGACAGTGGGTAAGGCTACCGCAGCGATCGCATCGCGAATTGCGATGCTGGTATGGGTATAGGCTCCGGGATTAATCACGATGCCATGATGGCGATCGAGAGCTGCCTGAATCGCATCGATCAGCTCTCCTTCAGAGTTAGACTGAAAAAATTCAAGCTTGGCCTCTAACAGCTCTGCTGCCTGAACTAAATTCTGATTGATATCCGCTAGAGTTTGCTTACCATAAACTTCTGGCTCACGCTGCCCTAGCATATTCAAATTTGGGCCGTGAACGATCAGGATGCTAAACAACTGACAGCCTCAACAGATAGCTGCAAATCTTAGTATCCACGTCGCGGACGATCTTCCACAGGAACAGGAATCGGCTCTTGCTCAGGCTGCGGCTGTGGGCCAAACAGGGCGTCCATCAGCTTGTCTACCCATTCTTTCAGCTTTTCGAGAGCCTTTTCAATGTAGTCCATCCGTTGGAAAGCTCCTTATCCCTATCTGTTATTAGCTTTCTATATCCTTCGAGTTCCCAGCTACTCAAAAGTCAGATGCATGTAGCGATCTGTCGCAGAGGGCATATATGTATCCATAATAACGAATCGCTGGAAATGATCAAGCATATCAGCGGATGGATTTCATCCGATCAGTTTCAGAACTTACAAAAGCTGTCGCCGCAGCAGGTCTAAGGCCGTACAAACACTGACGTGGCGCACCCAGTCTCGCCCGCGATCGCCGCCAAAGCGATAGCAAAAGCTCTGTACATTGTTATCGGGATCGGCTAGGCCAATGTAGACCAGTCCCACCGGTTTATCGGGGCTGCCACCGCCCGGACCAGCAACGCCGGTAATGCCGATGCCCCAGTCAGTTTGAAGCTGAGCTTTGACCCCGGCGGCCATCTGCTGGGCTACCGGACCGCTAACGGCTCCCTGCGTTTCTAGGGCGCCTGCCTTAACCTGCAATAGCTTTTGCTTGACGGCATTGTCATAGGCAATAATGCCGCCCCAAAAGTAATCAGAACTGCCTGAAACGGCTGTCAGCGCCTGCCCCAATCCGCCGCCAGTGCAAGATTCAGCCACGGCTAGGGTTTGCGATCGCGCCCGTAGCTGTTGCCCTACAACCGAGGCCAGCGTATCCTCATCGGCCCCAAAACAGTCAGCCCCTACCATTTCTCGAATAGCAGCTTCTACGGGCTGAATTATCTCCTGGGCGGTCGCTGCTGAAGCGGCCTTGGCCGAAATGCGCAGCCTCACTTCGCCTCGACTGGCGTAGGGAGCTACGGTTGGACTTTCCTGCTCAAAAAAAGGAGCCACCTTCTCCGCTAGCGCCGACTCGCTCACGCCCCAAAACCGCAGGGTGCGGCTGTGAATTGTTGATCCCACCCAGCCCTGCTGTCTGAGATAGCCGATAGCCGTTGTCTGCCACATGGCTTTCATCTCGCTGGGCACTCCCGGAAACGTCATCACCCATAGCTGCGATCGCGGTTGCCAAATCATGCCAGGGGCGCTGCCTACCGGATTGGGCAATACGTCAGCCCCTTCTGGCAGCAGCGCCTGCTTGCGATTATTGGCGCTCATTACTCGGCCTCGTTGGGCAAACTTCTGCTGAATATCGGCAATCACTTCCGGGCGCTCAGTCAGCGGCGTTTTGAAGAAGTCAGCTAAAGTCTCAGTGGTCAAGTCATCGGGGGTTGGCCCCAAGCCGCCGGTAAAGAGAAGTAGCTGCGATCGCTGACAGGCAATTTCTATCGTCTGCTGCAGCCGCGCGACATTATCGCCAACCACCGTCTGATAATAATGCGGGATGCCAAGCTGAGCCAGTTGCTGAGCCAGATACTGGGCATTGCTGTTAAGAATTTCCCCCAGCAGCAGCTCAGTGCCTACACAGATAATCTCAGCGCTTCCCTTCATTGCTGTTTCGCCCAAGTTTTTCCCTGTCAAGATATCATTTTGTCCGATGGCATAGCGGTATTGCGCCGCGAATAAACCGTTTTCTCTGCTGTACTATGCCTCTATGAAGGCTTTTCACGGGCAAAAACCAGGCCAATTGACGGCAAATCTGGCCTATTTACTGCTGGGCGGCTTGCTCTTTCGCGGGGTCTGCGCCTATCTGCTATTTCCGGGCTTTGATGAAGCTTACTACTACGTTTATAGCCGCCACCTGAGCTGGAGCTACTTTGATCATCCTTTACTGGTAGCGCTGACAACGCGGCTGGGCTGGCAGCTGACAGGCATTATTTCTCCCTTTACAATCCGCTGCGGGGCGCTGCTGCTGTATACGGTCAGCCTTGGTTTGCTCTACCTCACGGCTAAGCGGCTTTTTAATCCGCGCGTAGGACTGCTGAGCCTGGCGATCGCCACGGTGACGCCTCTATTTACCATCGGCTTTGGCATTCTCACCTCGCCAGAAAATCCGCTGATTTTTTTTTGGACGGCGACCCTCTCCCTGGCGGCAGCAGAATTTTTCCCGACGGCGGGCGATCGCGCGGTTGCTTACCGTCCTAGCTGGCGCATTGCCGCTGTGGGCGTTTTGCTGGGACTGACCTGCTTGGGCAAATATCACGGCTTTGTGCTGGGGCTAGGACTCGTTGGCTTTTGTCTGTGTCATAGGTCTTACCGCAAAGCTCTGCTGTCCCCTTGGCTGATAGTGGCTTTAGCCCTGTTTGCTGCTACCCTCTTTCCCCTCTGGTTTTGGAACTGGCAGCACGACTGGATTTCGTTTCGGTTCCAGCTAGGAATGCGATTTGAGAATTCTGGCTCCGGCAGCTATTCTCTGCTGGCTTTGCTGGGCGTCTGGCTGATGGAAGTTGGCTATTTGTTCCCAACTGTAGGGCTGCCGCTGTGGTGGATAGCTGGGCGATCGCTGTGGCAGCAGCGTCAGCAGTTTTGGCAAAATCCTGCAATTGAGCGATCGCTGCTAGATAAAAGAGCCTTCGTCCTCTGGGTTTCTCTGCCGATTATTTTAGGCTTTACCCTACTGGGCGGAGCGCAGCCAATTTTGCCGGGCTGGCCGGCACCGGGATTTTGGGGCATGACAATTTTGCTGGCGGAATGGGCTAGTCACTGGCAGTCAAAAACACGGTGGCGCTGGCTAGCGGGCACTGGCCTCGTTGCAGCTAGCCTGCTGCTGCTTATTTTGCTGCATGTCGCCTTTGGCATTTTGCAGAAACCCGGCCAGTACGCCCTATTTGGCGGTCTAATTGAACCGCAGCAGGATCCGACCACGGCGATGATTGACACGCGATCGCTGAGTCAGGCTTTTCAAGCGTCTTCAGCCCTGGCGATCGCCTTAGAGGAGACAGACTTTATTTTTACTGACGACTTTTTTCTGGCAGGCTATATCGATATGGCAATTCGGCCCTTGACCGCCGTTCCTGTAACCGTATTTTCTCAAGATCCGCGCGGCTATGCCTTTTGGTATGACTCAGCCGAGTGGCTGGGTAAGACCGCCTTATTTATCACCAGCGATACGTTTTATCAGCCGTCAGAAACCCTCGCTCGCTATCGCCCTTATTTTGGCACGATAGCAGAAGTTGATTCTCTCTCGATTCGGCGCGGCGGCGCGGTGACAGCCACCTTTCGCATCTTTAGCGCTCAGCCGCTAACTCAGCCCTATCCCTACTGACGCGAGAGCCGTCTTACTTTCCAGCCCGTATAGCTGAGCAAAACCGTGGCTCCAATGGCATAAGCCCCGCCGCTGGGCATGCCCGAAAAAGCCAAGGCCAAACTGCCAACCCACAGCGTCAGCACATAAATGAACAACACGGTCAGGCGATGAGACAGGCCCGCGTTTAGCAGCCGGTGATGTAAGTGGCGCTTGTCAGCCACGAAGGGAGAACTGCCGCTCAGCACCCGATTAAAAATTACCGCTGACATATCTAAAATAGGTACGGCCAAAATTAAATAGGGCAGAAAGACGGCTGCTGTCGTCACGCTCTTAACTAAGCCAATCACGCCTACGCCGGCTAGGGTAAAGCCCATAAAATAGGCTCCCCCATCTCCCATAAATATCTGGGCCGGATTGAAGTTGTAGCGCAAAAAGCCCAAAGCGCCACCGGCGACAGCGGCAGCGATCAGCGCTGCCGCTGGCTGATTCATAAATAAGCTGACAATCAGCATGATCACGGCTGCAATGCCCGAAACCCCCGCCGCTAAACCATCTAAACCGTCAATCCAGTTGATGGCGTTCGCCATGCCCACCAGCCAAACAATCGTGACGGGCAGGCTGACCCAAACGGGCAGAGACACTAATCCCATTGAGGGCACTGTCAGAAAATCAATACTGACCCCCACATGCCAAGCTAAAGTAGCCACCACAGCCTGCATCAAAAGGCGGCTTAGGGCAGACAGCCCAAACAGGTCATCCATTAGCCCAATCAGGAAAAAGGCCAGTCCGCCGATTGTGACACCCCATATTTCGTACTCGTGGGTAGGGCTGAGGGGCTGTCCGACAGAATCAATGAATCCTCCCGTACCCCAAACAGTCAGTAGCGCCACCAGGGTGCCTACAAAAATGGAAATCCCCCCCAGACGAACCATTGGCTGACTGTGAACCTTTCGACCTCCAGGTAAATCAACTCGTCCACTTTTCAGGCCAATTCGCTTGACGATAGGCGTTACAAGCAAAACGACAATAGCAGAGATTACAAAGGCTAAGAGATGATACAGCTGGGAGTGCATCTGACGGCTTTTTAAGAGAAGGGCTTATGCAGCTTACAGGAGTCAGCCAGAGTGTACAGGAATGCGATCGCTTAACTCAACCGTTATCTACCAAAAAATCCATGCAAACTATGACAGATTGTAAACCGTGAAAACGGGACTGACATAGGTTATTTGCATGGATTCTATTAAAGAACCGTGGATTTGCAAGTTCTGGGCTGCTGAAAATTAGGTCAGTGCCGGAACCCGCCCGGTTAAGTGGGGATAGAGGGGAAAGCGATCGCAAAGCTGAGCTACCCGCTGCCGACAGTCCTGAGTGACTGATTCATCCTCAGGGGCAAGCAGACGATTGGCAATAATGTCAGCAATCTCTGTAAACTCAGCTGCCTTGAGGCCCCGCGTGGTCATCGCCGGGGAGCCAAGACGCAGACCGCTGGTGATGAAGGGCGATTCTGGGTCAAACGGCACCGTATTTTTATTAGCCGTAATATTGACTTCACTAACGAGCTGATCGGCCCGTTTACCCGTCATGCCCACTGAGCGCAGATCAACGAGGGCCAAATGGTTGTCCGTGCCGCCAGAGACAATTTTGCAACCGCGCTGCTGTAGCTGAGCCGCCATTGCCTGAGCATTTTCAATTACCTGGGCCGAATACGCCTTAAAATCTGAGCGCAGCGCTTCGCCGAAGGCCACTGCTTTAGCCGCAATTACGTGCTCTAAGGGGCCACCCTGGCTGCCGGGAAAAACTGCCTTGTCAAACTTTTTGCCCAAGTCAGCATCGCGGGTCAAAATCAGGCCGCCGCGCGGGCCGCGCAGGGTTTTGTGGGTTGTGGTAGTGACCACATCACAATGAGGAATAGGGTTAGGATGATGCCCTGTCGCAACTAAGCCCGCAATGTGGGCAATATCAGCCAGCAGGTAGGCACCTACCTCATCCGCGATCGCCCGAAACTTATCAAAGTGAATGGTGCGGGGATAGGCTGAGTAGCCGCAGATGATCAGCTTGGGCTTATGCTGCAGCGCCAGTGCTCGAATCTGGTCATAGTCAAGCTGCTCGGTGTCAGGGCTGACGCCATAGTGCTGCACCTCAAACCACTTACCCGACACGTTCACAGGTGAACCGTGGGTTAGGTGTCCTCCGTGGGATAAATCCATGCCCATGATGGTGTCGCCCGGCTTGAGCAGCGCTAAAAAGACGGCAAAGTTGGCCTGAGCCCCTGAGTGGGGCTGAACGTTGGCATGGGCCGCACCAAACAGCTCCTTAGCCCGATCGATCGCTAAGGTTTCCGCCTCATCAATGAACTGACAGCCGCCGTAATAGCGCTTACCGGGCAGGCCCTCAGCGTACTTGTTGGTCAGCACTGAGCCTTGGGCGGCCATCACTGCCGCAGACGTGAAGTTTTCGCTGGCGATTAGCTCTAAGTGAGCCTGCTGACGCTGCAGCTCGCGCTGCACAATTTGAGCGATCGCCGGATCTGACTGAACCAAAAAGTCAAAGTTAGTTTGTTGCACGAGCTAATCCCCTATTCCAACCGTTATCAAGCTTGCTTGGCAGTGGCCGCTGCATCTGCGGCCATCGTTTTTTAACCACTACTAACTGGCTGCTGCGCCTACTCAGAGCCAATTGACATCCTCATTATTTCT
>JAAHIC010000170.1 GCA_010671965.1 Leptolyngbya sp. SIO4C5 | reverse complement strand
GAGACCATCCAACTCGATCGCCTCAATCACTTTTTGCCGGAAGTCTTCGCTGTAGGGTCGAGCCATTGTCAAGTAACCGTATCAACTTATTCCAGTCTACGTCCTAACCTGATTGACTACAGCTATACCACTGAAAATAAAGGCCAAAATAAGAATAAGATTCAAAATTTTGAGGATGAATTATCACTCAGTAAATTTTTAGGTGATGAGGTAATCACTACTGGCATGGGCTAAACATGACATGGTAGCGGACAGGCGCAAGCTTTAGCGACAGCACAACGGATAGCATTTATAGCTACAAATCAGACCCCTTCCAACCTCCCCTCGCCAAGGGGAGGTGCCACAGGCGGCGGGGCACCGATATGTAGCGCTAGTTCACAGAACTGGGATGAGAGAATAGCTGAGCGAGTTGTCTGAGGCGGGCGAGGCCCACCCCAGCGCGAATTTCTTAAGCGATCGCCAGCTCTTGTAGGGTGCGTTCCCTATGGCAATTTCTGCTACTCCACCATACATCTTTGGGAACGCACCATGCTCATGAATTCATTGAAGCAATCGCTCGCGCGTCTCTGAGGATAGCCATCTATTCGACAATGAGTTTGAATGAAGCAGATATCTTCAAGGGCAATGTATAAGCATGAAGCACTGATTACTACCAATACCGTAGAGGCTGCTACGGATTAAACTGGAAGCACAAGTCTTCAATTTGGAGATATAAACATGACCTTGTCCGAGGTTCTTCCCTCTGTCCGACAGCTTTCCATCATCGAGAAGCTAAAGCTGATTCGGATTCTGGCAGAGGATCTAGAAACAGCAGAGGATATCTCACCTTTGGAACCTTTCAAAACCTATGATTTGCCGACCCCCTACAACAGTTTTGGAGTTGGCGCTACGTTAATGCAAGCTCTAGAGTCAGCGGATCAAGCTTAATTGTCATGCGTTTCCGCTATTCGACTACCGATCCCTCCCAGAACGAGTTCGATAGTCTTCCACGAGTGTCGCTCATTCTTCGCCGCGAGGGGCGTATCGTTGAGGCGCTTGGTTTGGTTGACAGCGGAGCAACCGTCAATGTTATGCCCCATGAACTAGGCTTACAGCTTGGGGCTACATGGGACGACAGCAGAGCAGTTATTCAACTGGCAGGAAATTTGGGCAGCCAGCCAGCTACACCATTCTCTGCGATGGTTCAAGTCGGAGATATTGCTCCAGTTCAATTGGCCTTTGCCTGGACTAAAAGCCCCAATGCCCCATTGATTTTAGGGCAGACGAACTTTTTTATGGAATTTGACGTGTGCTTCTACCGTTCCAAAATGGAGTTCGAGGTTAGGCCTAAGTCGCCGTAAACGGTCTAACACCTCAACGCACCGGACGGTCTAAAAGTTCTGGTTGAGTCGCATAGGTTACCTGCCACCGCTGGATTTCACCGTTAGCTGGCTCTGAAAGCGGATTGACTCGGAGCTTCTTGTGAATTCATGCAGGTTTCGATAACTGCTGAGCAAGAATGGCAAAATATTATTTCCCTTCCAAGCCCGTTGGCTAGCTTCGAGAATAGCTGAGCGAATTGTCTGAGGCGGGCCTCGCCCGCCCCAGCGTGAATTTCTTAAGCGATCGCCAGTTCAGGCTGGTTCAAGGCCGGTACCCGTCGCCCAACTGCTGCCGCAATCGGTCGTAGGCTATGCACCAGCGCCACCATCTCTTCCAGAGACAGGGCCTGACGCGCATCAGAAACCGACTTCTTTGGCTCAGGATGGCACTCAATAATTAGGCCATCTGCGCCAGCGGCGATCGCCGCTTTAGCCAAATTCGGCACCAGTTCGCGCTTCCCAGCAGCATGGCTAGGATCGACAATCACGGGCAAATGAGTCATCTGCTTCAGCCCTACCACCGCACCCAGATCCAGGACGTTGCGCGTGTAGTTATCGAAGCTGCGAATTCCCCGCTCGCACAGCATGACATGGGGATTGCCGTGACTGACAATGTACTCAGCCGCCATCACAAACTCCTCCACGGTCGCTGCCAACCCCCGCTTCAGGAGAATAGGCTGCTGAACTGCGCCCAATGCCTTCAGCAGATCGAAGTTTTGCATATTGCGGCTACCCACCTGCAAGACATCCGCGTGGGCCGCAACCGCCTCAATCTGGGCGATCGCCATTACCTCAGTCACCACGGGTATCTGAAAGCGCCGCCGCACATCGTCCAAAATAGTCAGCCCCGCCTCTCCCATCCCTTGAAACGAATAGGGGGAAGTGCGGGGCTTGAAAACGCCGCCTCTCAGCGCCTGCACTGGGCCTAAGGCCAGTCGGGTTGCCACCTGCTCCATCTGTTCTAGGCTCTCAACCGTGCAGGGTCCCCCCACGATGAGCAGTTCATCACCGCCCACGGTGACGCCATTGGGCAGCTCAATTAGGCTTTGGTGAGCGATATGAGATTTAGCGATCAGTTTTGCGTCTTTCATGAAAATCCTTGTTGGGTGATGAACAGAAATAAGAGCGTTAAAAAACCCGAAGCCTGTAGCAGCTCCGGGGTCAAAAAAGCGCACGTGGCGTTTTTACCCGGAGCGGCTCCCGGTGTAAAAGTAGCTAAAAAACCAGTTGTGAAGGCTGTAGGTAGTCATAGGACGAACTGAGCTAATTAGATCCTAATAAAGCAAAAACCGCAGAGGCAGCTCTGCGGTTCACAAGAAGGCATACGACGATGTGGCGTCACCCCTCGTGAACCTCCGTAAAAAACCAAAAATAAAATCGGCAAGCAGCTTTTAGCATCGGAAAAACTCTTTAGATGATTTCAAGGTAACAGGGGATTCTCTTCAACGTCAACTACCCGCTAGGGGAATAGGTCGCTATTAGCCCCACCCGCTTCATCAAAATTAAACATAGATTTACCGAATCTTGCAAAACATCCGGAAAACTTCTTTCTATCTTGAAGAAGATTTTCGGTATCAGAATGTACCTAATGGGACTTGATAAAATACAAAGCTTAGAGAGCTAACCCAACTGGGTGAAATTACTGAAATAACCTCAGGGTTGAAAAACCGTCATCGCATCTAAATCGTCTGTTGCTCACTCAAAGGAATCGACAAACTGTGGAAAGTCTTGTCTCGACCTTGGAACCCTCTGCGATCGCTTTTCCAACTCATCCGTTAGAGCTATCACCTAGTCCAAATCAGCATCTTGTCTTTATTGATGCCGCTGTTGAGCAGTATGAACAGCTAGTTGCAGGCGCGGCAGCAACCGCCGAAGTTGTTTTGCTCACAGCCGAGCGCGACAGCCTTGCCCAAATTAGCGAAGTTCTGCGCGATCGCCAAAATGTGGCCAGCCTGCACATCGTTTCTCATGGACAGGCCGGTAGCCTCTCGCTGGGAAATGCCGATATTGATCTCAATGCCCTATCCCAATATGGCGATCAGCTAGCAGGCTGGGCCAGCGCCCTGACCGACACAGCCGATATTCTGCTCTATGGCTGCGACGTGGCCCAAGGCGCAGCCGGACAAGCGTTTGTGCAGCAGCTGAGCCACCTGACCGGCGCTGATGTAGCAGCCTCTACAGATCTGACTGGCAGCGCGGCTTTAGGCGGAGACTGGACTTTAGAGACAACCACAGGCCATATCGAAGCGGCGATCGCCTTTACCAGTGCGATGCGGCAAACCTACGCTGGCAGCTTCAGCAGCGTCTCTACTGAAGCCCTCGTAGCCCATCTCACCTTTGATGAAACCAGCGGCACTCAGGCGGCTGATACCTCCCCCAACGGCGCTAACAACGCCGGTACGTTAGTGAATGGCGCTAGCTTTGTAAACAGCAATACGCCACTAGCCGGAGCGATCGCTCTCGATGGCATCAACGATTATGTAGACATTGCTAACTCTAGCGATATCAACTTGGGCAGCCATCCCCAGCGCACCATCTCTACCTGGTTCAAAGTCAACGACAAATCTATCGCCAGCCAAAAGCAGGTAATTTACGAAGAGGGCGGTGGCGCTCGTGGCCTCAATATTTATGTGCACGACAACCAGCTTTATGTCGGCGGCTGGAATGAAAACGAGAGCAACTGGGCAGGTACTTACCTATCTACAGATGCAATTAGCAGTGACACCTGGCACCACGTCACCCTGGTCTTAGACGCGGCTGCTGATGTCACAAACGTGCAGCCAGGAGCCTTCAAGGCTTACTTAGATGGAACCCTCTTTGGTGAGGGAGAAGGCTCACAGCTCTGGCAGCGAGCCGGGCTGATTGGGGTCGGAGCTGTTAACAACGCCACCCAGTTCCACAGCGGGGATGTCGGCGGAACAGCCGTCAACAGCTTTGCCGGAGAAATTGCCGACCTCCGCATTTACAATCGAGTGCTTGACGAGTCTGAAATAGACACCCTTGCCCTGGCCGCTACGCCTCCAACAGTGCCAACGCCGCCGCCAACGCCGCCGCCAACACCACCAGCCGATATTCCTCCGGCGGTCATGCAGCTCACCTTTGACGAGACTACGGGCACTCAGGCCAGCGATACATCAACCAGCGGCCTAGACAATCCCGGCACGCTGCGTAATGGTGCCATTTTTGTCGATACAGGTACTTCTCTAGCCGGAGCTGTTGATTTAGATGGCATTGATGATTACGTGGCGGTTGCTGACTCGCAGGATATCAACATCGGCAACTTTGATCAGCGGACAGTTTCAATTTGGTTTCAGGCCGATGATGCCGCCAGCGCCAATCGCAAACAGGTAATTTACGAAGAGGGTGGCGGTACGCGCGGTCTCAATGTTTATCTAGACAGCGGCCAGCTCTACGTCGGCGGCTGGAATATGGCTGAAAGCGGCTGGTCAGGCACATACTTGTCTACGGATAGCATTCAGACGGGTGAATGGCACCACGTGGCTTTGGTATTGGCCTCTGATCCACAATCGAACAGCGTCCAGGCTGACGTATTCAAAGCCTATCTAGACGGCACCCAGTTTGGTGTGGGGGCAGGATCGAGGCTGTGGTCTCACGGTGATGATATTGGTATTGGGGGTATCAATGGCGGCGCTCGCTTCCACACAGGCACGCTGTCTGGCAGCGGCACCCGCACCTTTGATGGCCGCATTGCCGATGCGCGACTTTTCAACCAGGCCCTAAGTGATACAGAAATTCAGGCGCTAGCTGGACTGCTCGAACCGCCTAGTACCGCGATCGCAGACAATATTGTCTTTCCAGATGACGCCGGCGTAGTCAACGTGCTGTCCTATGGTGCCATTCCCGATGATGGCCTAGACGATACGGCGGCTATTCAACAAGCCCTCAACGAAAATGCCGGTCAAAACTATGTCTTTTATTTTCAGAATGGCGTCTATGACATCAGCAATACGCTGACCCTAGGCGGTTCTGAAAAGCGCGCTATTTTTCAAGGTCAGAGCCAGGCTGGAACTGTACTACGGCTAATGGATAGCCTTGACCCAGACTTTGCCGGTGCCATTATCCAAAATGGCGGCGTTCAAGGCACAACAGCCGATCGCTTCAACAACGCGGTTCGTAATATGACCCTCAGCATTGGCAGCAATAAGCCGAATGCCAAAGGTCTGCAGTTTTGGGCGAACAATCAGGGAACGGTCAAAGATGTAACAATTCTGTCAGAGGATGGCCAAGGCAATATTGGCTTAGATATGGCCTTTGACGATGCTATCGGGCCGCTATTTGTAGAAGGACTGACCGTAGACGGTTTTGATTACGGTATTATGACCCGCTGGCCCACCGCTAGTCAGACCTTTGAAGATATTACGCTGACCAATCAAAACGTCTACGGCTGGTGGAATACCAGCTCGCAGCGAGTCTTTGCCCGCGACGTCAAAAGCACGAATGCTGTTACCGCCATTCGCAATGATGGCGAGGCCGGTTTTGTGCTGACAGACTCTGTACTGACAGGCATCGGAGCGGCCAGCGACGTAGCGGCGATTGTGACGCAAAAGTCAATGTACGTCAGCAATACGCAAACCTCTGGCTATGAGCTAGCTCTAGATAATGTTGTTACCTATGGTCGAGGCAACCCAGATGTTTTGCCGGGGTATATCGAGGAATATTTAGCTAACGGATCAGGTAAAAATCGTTCTGGAGCTGCTTTTGAGCTGTTTGACTCGCCCGATCGAATGCTGAATCTGCCTGTGCAAGACGCACCCGTTATTCCCTGGGATTCTGACTTTAGTAACTGGAGTAGCCCCCACCTGTATGTGACTGAAGTTAATGGCGTTCCCAGCGGTATTCCTAACGATTTGCTAGACGATACTGCTGCGATTCAGGCGGCGATCGACTCTGGGGCTAGCACAATTTATATTCCTCAGGGCGAATGGGCTTTAGACAGCGCTTTAGAACTGCGCGGCAACGTGGTGCGCTTTATCGGCGTGGGGGCGCTGCTGGAAGCCGGTGCCAATGGCGTTGTTCGCGTAGCGGACGGTACTTCTGAGCCAATTGTGATTGAGCAGCTAGAGGGACTTGGCAGAATAGAACATGCCAGCGATCGCACCTTGATTCTCAATAATCTCAACGGCTTTGCCTATGCACCGGGCATTGATGCGCCGGGAGACGTATTTATCAACGACAGTGTAGGCGCGGCTTCCACCTTCCGTAACCAAAACGTTTGGGCCCGCCAGCTCAACATTGAAGGAGACACGCAGGCAGATCCTAATATTCAAGCCAAAGTGCTCAACGACAACAGCCAAGTTTGGATCCTAGGCTTAAAAACCGAAGATCCCGGCACCGTCATCAAAACCATTAATGGTGGCTCAACTGAGCTGCTCGGTACCTTCCACGCTGGCGGCGGCTTCTCAGATGCCAGCAATCCCCGCTTTGTCACGGTGGATGCCTCTTTCTCAGTGGCGGGCACCTATGGCGGCGGTTTTGAGCTATTGGCTAGCGAGACTCGTAACGGCGTGACTCGGACGACGAGCACGTTTAACCTGGCAGATGCCTATACTGCCTACGCTTTTGGGGATGAGCTGTGGGGGCATTGGAACTTTGAGGGCACGGCCACCGATAGTTCTCCCTATGGTCACGATGGCACCTTAGCTGGCGGGGCCGGATTCTCTAGCGACGCTGCTACAGGCGGACAGTCTCTAATTTTGGACGGTAGCAGTCAGGCCGTGGAAGTTGCTAATTTTGTTTCACCGAGTCAGCAAATGACCTTAGCTAGCTGGGTCAAGAGCGATACAGCCACTTGGAATGCTGACAACGTGCTGCTCAACAAAGGAGATGGGTTTAGACTCACTTCTATCGCCGGAACGCAGCGGTTAGAATTTGGCTTTGTGGAAAGCCAGAAGGGCGGTAACTGGCGGACAGTTGAATTCGACTTGTCAACCCTAGCCAACTTTGACCTAACGGCTTGGCATCACTATGCCGCTAGCTACAACAGCAACACGGGTGATCTGCAGCTCTATGTTGACGGCGTTTTACAGACCAGCACTCGCCTGAGCGATGCTCCGCAGCTCACCCAAGATCTATCACCTCTGCAAATCGGCTATAACCCGGATGCAAACACCTACTTTGCCGGTCAGATTGATGATGTGCGACTCTATGGTCGAGCGCTTGGCAGCAACGAGATTGCCAGTCTAGCCGTCTAAGGACAGCAAAAATTCTGCCTGCCCTCAATCATTCACAGGGCGGGCAGAGGCTTAGCTTTCTGTCAGCGGCTTGAGCTTTACTGAAGCTGCAGTTCGGAAACGTTCTCTAGCTGCGTTAGCCTCTGAGTGGCCGTTTCTCCTTCAATCGTCAGCTCAGGCGGATTACCCTGAATTAGGGTTGGCGGGAACACTTTAGCCCCTTCAGCCGTTAAATCTGTGATATAGCCCTGCTGATGTAGCTGAGCCTCTTTAGGCGTCTCAAAAGGACCAAAATAGTAAATACAGGTGGGCTGATCGGTGATAATTTGCAGCCACCAAGGCTGAGTTGTGGTTTCTGTATCACCTGCTATCTTTGAGAAAAAATTTTTAAAAGCGTCAATCAGCGACATAAGGTTATCCCCGGTTAGCTTCTGTAATTACTAAACAACCCACAATACTAAGCAGACCCCAACTTCAGCCATTATTTTCTCTAGAAAATAATGGCA
>JAAHIC010000017.1 GCA_010671965.1 Leptolyngbya sp. SIO4C5 | reverse complement strand
CGAGTTTTAGTGGGTGGCGATCGCGGCGGCATCGTCTCGGACTTGTCCCACAACCCAGGGGCGAATCAGACGAATGAAGTTGAGCCAGGGATGCTGCAGGGAGAGAATTCGTTTGAGATCAAACAGCTTCAGCATACTGCCGCTAAACTCTAGCTCCCCAGCAATATAAGCCTCACAAATACGAAGTTCATTCAGCGATCGCAGCGCGGCTAGGCCAGAGGGGTGCCGAATTTCTACGCGAAACTGAGGCTGTCCGGCTGGGCCGAGGTGGTAGCTAGTACCCTCCCACAGCTCAATTTCAAACGGACTAGTCGCCTGCTGGTCTAAAAGCTCAAATAGATCGCTCTGCCGTTGTCTGTCTATCCCTGGTTCAGCCGATCGCTGAATGAAGCCGTGAGGTCTGAAAAAGGTTGGCGTGTGTAAATGCTGACGAGTATTTGTTTTACTAGCCACGTTGCCCTCCTAATGCAAACGCAGAATCCGGTCAGGCGCGATGAGGCGTCTGAAATTGCCTGAGCCGCTTTAATTTAAATGAAAGATGAGGTTCAGCAGAACAGGAACAACAAGCCCAAAAAAATTAATACTTAAAGACTTTCCTGAAAAAATTAGTTACAAAGTACGGCCTGTATAAGAGCTACAGGTCGTAGGCTGCTATCAGCCCTTATTGGGAAATGTCTGTAAATGTCTAAAAATTTGGCTAAAGGCAGCAGCAGCTTTCGCCTCAGAGGGTTTCCAATTTCAGCAGGGCTGCTTGGGCAGCAGCTTTCTCAGCATCTTGCTTACGGCGACCATCACCCTGGCCATAGACAACGTCCTGAATCATCACTTCTGCCGTAAACTGGCGGGCATGATCGGGGCCGGACTGGGCCACAATAGTGTAGGTGGGGATTTCGCCGTGCGTTGCCAAGGCCCAGGCTTGCAGGCGACTCTTATAGTTGATTTGAGTTGCTGATATTGCTAAGCGATCGACCACTGATTCAAACAAGGGGATAACGTAGGCCCGAACCGCTTCTACATCGGAACCACTGTCTAGGAAATAAGCACCAATCAGTGACTCAAAGGCGCTACTCAGCAGGCGCACATTAGTCCGACCGCCACTGCCCTCGACGCCTCGGCTTAGTCGCAGGCGATCGCCCAGTCCCAGCATTTTGGCAAACTCGCCTAGCTGATTAGCGTCTACTAAGGCCGACCGCAGCGGCGTCAGCTCGCCTTCGGGTTTGTGAGGATAGCGCTTATAGAGAAAATCGCCGCAGAGAAAGGTCAAGATAGCGTCGCCCAAAAATTCTAGCCGCTCGTTATGAAGGGCTGGCGGAAACTCGTTAGCGTAAGATTTATGGGTGAGAGCCTGTTGCAACAGCGCTGGCGATTTGAAGGCGGGCAGGGTAGCGGTCATCGTCACTGAAGCGAATACGTACAATCGGATCAAACTCACCTTAGCGCGATCGCTGCCTGACGCAGATATGAATGTCAGCAGAGTCTCCAGCCGCTATTGTCTTAGCTGACGGCGCTTAGCTAGCTGGCTATAAGCTCTCCAGTTAATTGTCTTGCGGTGTAGCCGCTGCTTGAGGGCTTTAGCCGCCAGGGCGTAGCCACCGTCTGCCCCATCAACTAGATGAATGTGGCGATCGCGGCGCTCAAAAATCAGGCAGGTAAGTAAAGCGCGATCGGAAACGTGATGACCATAAGTGAGATATCCGGCTTGAGTCTGCTGCTCTAGATACTCGGTCAGCTGCTGGGTTTGAGCGGCAGTGCCCGCAATCACCATCTGCAGAACGTCATCGATTTTTTGAAAGTCAGAAGCGGTCGTGACCTCGTCCTTATACCTACCCCAGTCAACGTTGCCAATCACGAGGCCAAATTTCATAAAGCTCAGGCCCAAAAGATTCTCAGCTAAGACTTTCAGGGCGTACAAGCTGCGATGCCAAAGAGAAGCGGTTTGCGATCGCGCCTTAATTTCGGCACTGAGCTTCTGCAAGCTAAAGCTAAGTTTGAGAGCCGACTTAGTGACTGGGTTATAGGACTTGTCATCGCCGTAGATGGCCTGAATCTTGTGGATCACCTCGCGGTAGACGCTGCCGCTAAACTGGCCGCTGCTGGCACTGGCTGAGACAATCAGGCTAACAATCTGTCCTGGCTGGCTAGGAATATCCTGCCAGCGGCATTCTAGCCCATCGAGATTAGCGGCAGGCGTTTCTGCGGTGACTTCTAGCTGATGGCGACTGTCAGCCTTGATCAGATTGGTCGCGTAGGTCAGGCCACCGCCGGTAAAGCTGGCCTGACTATATTGAGGAGTGACTTTAAATTTGGCGATTTTGAGCTGGCTATAAATCGTTATTTGTTTAACTGAAACGATGCCAATTCGCAACTCCAGATCAAAGGTATTGCGGGCGAGCTGGCGAATAGATAAAGCTGCATCTTTGACTAGCTGATACACAGATGGCGGAAAAAGGATAGAAGCTCCATCGCCGCCAAACACGAAAGGGATTTCTAACCCATTAACAGCGTTCAAGACGGCAATGATAGAGCTAGCTCCCAACAGATTGACTTCTTTGTACCTGCCCGATTCGATCGCTTCAGTTGAGCGCACGATATCTGTGATCAAGACATACCAGTCTTCAGGCACAGAAACATAGTTGCTGGATTCAGCTAATTCCAGAAACTGATTTAACGATGTTAGGGATGCGTAAAAGCTCTCCGTAGACATGGCAGAAGTTTCAGGAACAAAACCGATTTATCGCACTCTCAGCAACCTCTATCTTTAGGGTGCCCTGGCTGTTTAAGCGATCGCTATGGCGTTTGCAAGTCTCTATCTAAAGGGTAGCTAAGCGTGACCCATCGGACTAAACTATCCGCAGTTTGGCTGAATCTGCGGACAAAAATTTTGTTCCTGTACGGCGTCTTTTTTTAGAATCCGGAAGCCAAAAGTCTGATTTTTATGATGAATCTTTAAAGTAATAAAAAATGCTAAGTAGGCATCAGCCAGCTAATTTTGCAGCGGGTCTATCACGCTAGAGAAACAGCTTTGCTGTCATGTAGCGCTTCTACCAGCACCTCGGCAATTAGGATTGCCCTTGAGCCTGAATCCACTGTTCAATCCCCTCAGCCAAAGTCTCTGCTAGCTGCTGCTGGGCTTGGGGATCGATAATCCACTCAAACTCGTTGGGGTTGATCATAAAGCCTAGCTCTAGTAGCACCGAGGGAGTGATGCTGGGTCGGGTGAGCGCCAGATTATTCCAAAAGACGCCGTAGGAGGGGCGATCTAGGGTTGCAGTGAGATAGTTGTGCAGAAAGACGGCGAGGTCATGGGCCTGAGCGTGATACCAAAAGGTGCCAATGCCAGCGGTATTTAAAGCGTCGCCGCTGTCAGGTAGGGCGTTGTAATGGACGCTGAGCGCCAGCGTTGGCTCTACCTGTTCGATAATCTCGACGCGATCGCCCGGATAGAGATCGTCATCGCCTTCCCGCGTCATGACTACGGTGGCACCTCGCGCTTCTAGGCGATCGCGCAGCAGCTTTGAGACAGTCAGCGTCACGTCTTTTTCGGGATAGCCGGTGGGACCGCGTGCGCCCAAATCTTCAGCGCTGCCGTGGCCCGGATCAAGCAGAATGGTGGTGCCTTGAAGCGGCAAACGGCGATTTGCTTCAGGGGGATGGCGCAGGGTCAGAATCAGCGTTGTCCCTTCGTAGCGCAGGTCGTAGCCCCACTGCTGATCGGTCTTGAACTGAAACGTATATTCGGCTTTATCGGGCAGAACAGGTCGCCAGTCTAGCCGCTCTACGATTGGATCATCATTAAAAAAGATGGTATCGGTTTGGGGAATCGTGTTGTGCAGCGTCAGCGTCAGGCTGTCGGCGGTCTGGTCAACACTGACCGGTACCGGCGTCTGCAGCGGAAACAGCACTTCGGTTGCCCCGGCCACCGACTGCGATCGCACACTGCGAATCAGCGATCGCGGCGGCACAGCGCTGGCGGCAATCTCGGTTTCACTGGCACGAATCCAGCCGCCATAGTCTAGCCGTAGCCAGTCTCCCTCCCGGCCCGTAATCGCGGCGCGGGTGCCTTGAGGCAGGGGCGTCAGGCGAGAATAGCTGGTGCTCGGCCCGGTGCGGGCCACCCCCGATTCAGCCGTAACCGTTGCTACTTGAAAGCTGGCTGGGGCGAGAACAGCGATGCTGCCCGTACCTGACTGACTTACCTGCTGGCCGCTAAGAGCTAGCTGAAACTGAGGGATGCCCAAATTTCCGGGTTGAGTTGCGACCGTGCAGCCTTCGTACTGCACAGCGCTGTTGATAGCGTAGGGATCGTTCTGGTCGGTGAGGACAGCGGAATTAGGCGGCAGCTCCACCAGAGTCTGCTGAGCCTCTAGGGGAAAAGTCTGCCCGGCTAGAGTCGCTGTCACGGTAGCGTTAGCGGGGGCGATCGCCCCAAAGCAAATCAGCTCACCGGGCAGACGGGTAATATCTACGGCAGGGCTGAGGGAATCCGGCGCGAAGGCGACTCCCGCTGGGGGCTGGGGGCCGTTGGGCCGGCGGGTAATGTTCAGCGTCAGGCTTTCGCTACCCTGGGTCAGAGTGAAGGTATTTTCGCCTAGGGCAAGGGGCAGCGTTGGGGCAAAGTGTCCGGCGGGGCTGCGGTTGGCAATGGGTTCACCATTAATCTGAACCTGGGCATCTGGGGCCGCCGTGCCGATAATAAAGATGCGATCGGCCACCGTTTCATGGTTGGCAGGCGGATAGGCGACGAAGAGCGATTGCTGAGCCAAACTCGGCGCGTTCACAACTAGGAGGCTTGTCGCTGCTAACCCCGTTCCCCAAAAGAATTGCTGAAATCCCATAGTGCCTGCTTAACCCACGCTGTCTCAATCCACACTGTATAGAGTTTACGACTCTGCGGCGTGAACTGGCGTATGGCCGTTGCTGGGGGTCGAGGTTGAGTCCTGCCGGCTGAGGCCGTTGAGGTAGAGCAGCTGAGTCGGATAGGCAAACTCAATGCCCCGTTCAGCAAAGGCTGCCTTGATCGCCAAATAAATCTGCTGCTGGGCGTCCATGTAGATGTTGTAGTCGCTGCTTTCCACAAAATAGACCACTTCAAAGTCCAGGCTGGAGTCGCCGTAGTTGCTGAAATGCGCTCGGTCAAAGGTAACATCCACCGTTCTGTGAATGATGTCCTGAATGATTTTGGGAATATCTTTGAGCCGATCGAGTCCGGTTTCGTAGGTGACGCCTAGCTGAAACACAATCCGGCGGCGGGCCATGCGCTTAAAGTTCTGAATGCGCGAACCTGTTAGATCCGTGTTGGCAATGATAAGCTGTTCGCCGCCGAGACTGCGCAGCCGCGTCGTTTTAATACCGATTTGCTCAACAGTACCAACCATGTCGCCCACGATGATAAAGTCGCCCAGTTCCAAAGGTCGATCGAACAGAATCGAGAAATAGCTAAACAAATCCTGCAGCACGCCTTGGGAAGCTAAGGCGATCGCCACACCGCCAATTCCTAAGCCCGCCACCACGGCTGAAATATCAAAGCCGAGATTGTCCAGCAAGAAGACAATGCCCACCGCCCAAACAATCACCTTAATGGCGGGCACCAAAGCATTGAGGGTTTGCTCTAGGGCCGTGTCGCGGTTTTTAGTAATCCAGTAAATGCGGACGGCATACTCTACCAGCGACCCCATGAGCTGAATGCCCAAAATAGTCGCCAGAATGACGCAAATGACCTCGATTGTCTGTGCCAAAATCGGATGGAGCGTCAGGTTGTGAATGCTGACGTAGAAAGTGCCGACGTAACACAGCCGCATGACGGGGCGCTCAATCAGGCTGACTAAGCGATCGTCTAGGTCAGTGGTGGTATGGCGGGACCAGCGCTTCAGGCGGTTGAGAACTAGCGCCTTGACCAGGTTGATGACGAGAATGCCGCCCAGCAAAATAGCGATCGCTAGTAAATAGTCAGAAACCCGATTACTGATGAGTTCTGTCTGCAAAAAGTCATTGAGCATTCAAAACCTCCTGTTTGCAAGTGCTGCCTTGAGCCTGGGTCTAAAAGCTCAGACAGGCACAATCCTGGCAATGTTAACAATCCGTTACAGCGCTTCCCCATCTTGCTATCGATAGAGATCCGCTAGGCCAAGATGAACTGTCCACACTCCCGAACGACTATGGCACAATTAACGGGTTGCTGCTCTGGTCTGGGTGAAGTCGGGCGATTTATGACTAAGTTTGTATTTGTCACGGGTGGGGTTGTTTCGAGCATTGGTAAAGGGATCATTGCGGCTAGTTTAGGGCGACTGCTGAAGTCGCGGGGCTATTCGGTTTCGATTCTGAAACTTGATCCTTATATCAATGTGGATCCGGGGACGATGAGTCCGTTTCAGCACGGTGAAGTGTTTGTAACTGAAGACGGGGCTGAGACTGACCTGGATTTGGGTCACTACGAGCGCTTTACTGACACAGCGATGTCACGGCTCAACAGCGTCACCACAGGATCAATTTATCAAGCCGTTATCAATAAGGAGCGCCGAGGGGACTACCAGGGAGGCACCGTACAGGTGATTCCCCATATTACCAATGAGATTAAACAGCGCATTCATCGGGTGGCCCGAAATACCAGCCCGGATGTGGTGCTAACTGAAATTGGCGGCACCGTGGGAGATATTGAGTCCCTGCCGTTTCTAGAGGCGATTCGTCAGTTCCGCAAAGATGTCGGTCGCCGTGATGTGCTCTACATGCACGTAACCCTGGTGCCCTGGATTCCCTCTGCCGGGGAAGTGAAAACCAAACCTACTCAGCACTCGGTTAAAGAACTGCGATCGATTGGGATTCAGCCAGATATTTTGGTCTGTCGCAGTGAAAAACCCATTGCGGCCCATATTAAAGAGAAAATTTCAGAATTTTGCGACGTGCCCGTGGAGCGGGTAATCCCGGCCCGCGATGCCAACAGCATCTATGAGGTGCCGCTGATTATGGAAAAAGAGGGCTTAGCCCATCAGGCACTAGAGATTCTAGATTTAGAGCAGCGTCAGCCTGATTTGGCCCATTGGCAAAACCTGGTTGAGGGCCTGTATCGCTCCAGCCAGCAGATTGAAGTGGCGATTGTCGGTAAGTACGTCAGCCTCAATGATGCCTATTTGTCGGTGATTGAAGCGCTGCGTCATGCCGCGATCGCCGCTGATGCCGACCTCAATGTCCGCTGGATTAGCTCAGAAGATATTGAAATTAACGGCCCAGAAGCCTATCTCAAAGGCGTTAGTGGCGTGGTGGTGCCGGGAGGCTTTGGGACTCGTGGCGTCGATGGCAAGGTGCAGACGATTCGCTACGTGCGGGAGCGGCAGATTCCCTTTTTGGGACTGTGCTTGGGGATGCAGTGCGCCGTTGTCGAGTGGGCCCGAAATGTAGCCCACCTAGAGCAGGCCAGCAGTTCCGAAATCGATCCCAACACGCCTAATCCGGTGATCAGCCTGCTGCCAGAACAGCAGGACGTAGTGGATTTAGGCGGTACCATGCGTCTGGGTCTTTATCCCTGTAGGCTACAGCCCGATACGATCGCCAGCCACCTCTACCAGAAAGAAGTGGTTTACGAGCGCCACCGTCACCGCTATGAGTTCAACAACGCCTATCGCAACCTGTTCTCCGAAACGGGCTATGTTGTCAGCGGAGCCTCTCCCGATGGTCGCCTAGTGGAAATTATTGAGCTGCGAGATCATCCCTTCTTCCTTGCCAGTCAGTTTCATCCTGAATTCCAGTCCCGTCCTAGCTCGCCGCATCCCCTGTTTGTCGGCTTCATCAAGTCAGTGCTGCAGCTGCGACAGGGCCAGATGGGACGCGAGCCGCTGTCGGTGGAGGGATGAGGTTGACTTTACACTTTGCCCGCTCCCAGAGACAATACTGCTTTCAGCGCCATCTCAAATAAAGAACTCATTTTTCCCCTCCCCCTCGCCGTCGTGACCCAAATTACTGCTCATCCGACTCAGCTTGTCACTCTCGACTCTATTCAAGCGGCGCGATCGCGGATTGCTCCCTACATCCGGCAAACGCCAGTGGTGCAGGCGATCGCCATCAAGCAGCCCATTCCAGCGGTAGATCAGCTTTTTCTGAAGCTGGAGTGCCTGCAGGTGACGGGAGCCTTTAAGGCTAGGGGAGCGCTGAACAAGCTGCGATCGCTGCCGGAAGCCAAAATCAAGCGGGGAATTGTTACGGCTTCGGGCGGCAATCACGGGTTGGCGGTGGCCTATGCTGGCTGGATTGCCGGGGTGCCAACAACGATTTATCTGGGGGAGAATACGCCGCCGATTAAGGCTGAGCGCCTGCGGCAGTGGGGCGCGGAGGTTGTGATTGAAGGGGCGGTCTGGGATGACGCTAACCGGGCGGCGCTGGCCTTAGCTGAGCGAGACGGGATTGCCTATTTTCATCCCTTTGCCGATCCCGAAGTGATTGCGGGCCAGGGCACCATTAGCCTGGAGGTACTAGAGGCTATTCCCGAAGTTGATACGCTCATTGTGGCCATTGGCGGCGGCGGCCTGATCAGCGGCGTCAGTACGGCTGCCAAAGCGCTTAAGCCCAATATTAAAGTCGTCGGCGTAGAGCCAGTGGGGGCACCCACGCTCCGCGCTAGCGTGCAGAGCGGTCAGGTAACGGAACTCGCCGCAATTACCTCCCTTGCCAACACCCTGGCCCCGCGCAAAACCGAGGAGATCAACTTCAAGCTAGTTTCGCAGCACGTCGATGACATTGTGCTGGTGAGTGATGAGCAGATGCGTCAGGCAGCGTGCTGGCTTTGGTTTGAAATGGGGGTGGCAGCAGAGCTGAGCGGCGCGGCTTCCGTGGCGGCGCTGCTCAGCAGGCAATATCGGCCTGCGGCTGGAGAAAGGGTTTGTGCTCTGGTTTGCGGCGCGGGGACTGACGGCATGGATTCGCCTGCTTGAACCTTTGTAAGCAACGGGGATCGTTCTGAGCGGGTCTGTCTACAATGGAGCCATCTAGCTCGCCTCACGTAAGGAGGGAGTCAGCTCATGGTTTGGCAGCTCTTTTGGCGCAGATGTGCCCGCTTGTTGATCGCTTTGCTGCTGCTAGTGCAGTGCAGCTTTGGCTTTTCGTCGCTTGCGATCGCCCAGTCTGAGCGTCCTCATCCATCTGAACCCGCTCAAAACAAAACCGAATCCGCCGAGCAATCATCGTCTCAGTCCCACCCTCGAACCCAGCAGAAGCAAACGACGGCGTCAAAGCTCACCTATCCTAATCCGCCTCATCCCTACAATTACGACGCCCTGCGGCAGTATGACGAAGAGGTGTATGGCGAAAAGTCGCCGCCTCGTTCCAACCCATAATCTGAGCTAAACGATCTAAGCGCTAGCCGCCGCAATTTTTTCCTGAACCCGCTTAAACTGGCATAGCAGCCAGCGGTGCTGCAAAACCATATGCGGCATGAGATGACAGAGGGCTAGCTGGCGGCAGTGCTGGGCGTTGGGAAAATCCGGCTGCAGTTTCAGTACCCGGTCATAGCTGGCGATCGCTGCCGGGTATTGACCTAAATAGGCGAGGGCTTTGCCCCGGCTGTACCAGGCGCTGGCATAATCTGGCTGCAGCGCAATTGCCGTGTCGTAGCTGGCGATCGCCTGTTGCGACTGACCTTGCCGCACTAGGGTATTGCCGTGACCATGCCAAACCTCGGCTAAGTTGGGTTGAATCTCCAAAGCCCGTTCGTAGCTGGCCTGGGCGTCCTGGTAGCGTCCTAACTTGTATAACGCCCTGCCCCGGCAATGCCAAACCTGATGAAGATCAGGCTGCAGCACCAAGACTTGAGCAAAACTGGTAATAGCCGCCTCGTACTGGCCGAGCTGCATTAAGGCTTCTCCCTGGTGGTGCCAAGCGGGATAAAAGTTGGGCTGCAAGACTAAAGCTCGCTTGTAATCATCTATGCCCTGCTGCTGCTCGCCCAGCTTGCAGTGCAGGCGTCCGCGACTGTACCAGGCCACAAACAGGTTGGGATTAAGTTGGAGCGCTTTGGCATAGCTACAGAGCGCCATTCTATATAGCCCCAGCCGCGCTAGCTGATTTCCCTGGTTGTACCAGGCTTTGACATAGACCGGGTTGAGGCTCAAAGACTTACGGTAGCTGGCGATCGCCGCTGCTGGCTGACCAGACTGCCCCAACTGCACCCCCCGGTTGTACCACTGCTGATAAGGACTCAGCTCAGAAGCTGCAATAGCTGACTCTGAAAGTGACTCTGATGCGCCAGCCGCCAGCTCGAAAATCTCGGCGGTTTCACTGGAGCGCTGAAACTGTAGAAGTGGGCGATCGCCGCTAGGCTGCAGCGCGATCGCAGGCGGTGAGCTGGCCCGATCTGAGATAGCAATCATATCCGTAAGCACCCTGAGATTAAAAACTGTAGAGGCCGCCAACTAGGAACAGCCGCTGGCTTTTAGTATCTCTAATTTGAAATCAACCTCCTGTCAGTAGAACTACAGAATTTGACCTGTAATAATGGCTGTCCTAGCAGAAATTACGGGCTTGTCGGCCAGTAGACGGTAGTAATAGATACTAAGTAGGGGCAGGGCTGCTGGTTTTTGCCCGTTTAGATAGCGCTAATGTGAAGCCCTGCGCATTTACGCTGTACTCTGCCTAGCGGCGGTGCGGCTGCGGTGGCTGCTTGAAGGTTTGCCACTGGAGTCGCCGGGGTTTTTGAATTTCAAAAGAAATAGATTTGGGAGCAGAGGGCTGGGCCGTCTGGCTGTCGGCGGTTGCAATGGTCTGGGTTGAGGGAGCGTCTAAGCAGGCCGGAATAAAGTCTATGGCGTCTGGTGAGGTAGGCGCTAGCGAGTCTGGCGGGGCTGGTTTGGTGTCGGGGGCTGAGACAGGACGCCGCCTGCCGCGGTTAGAAGCGATCGCCAGCAGCATACCGCCCGCGATCGCCAGCGGCAATTCTAGCTCAGCTAACCCGTCTAAATTCATCACCCACTGGTAGCCTTCTGCTAGGGCAAAGATAAGGACAAAACAGAGGAGCCAGAGCTTTACCATAATGTTCAACCGCGATCGCCGCTAATGCCGTTTTTAATCGCAACCATAGCGAATTTTCAGATCTTGTCAAGCTCCAAGATGCGAGTTGAGGTCGCGCCTGCTTTCATCCTTGGTTATGCTGGTATAGTTACCTGCTATCGGTTATTCTGCAACAGCTAGCGGACGGATGATCAGGTGACAAAGCGAAGTTACCTAAGGCTGGAAAAACGTGGATCAACAGGAAGTCATCACGCTGCTGTCAAAACGAGAAATTGAAAAGATGCGTCAGGCGGGCCAAACAGCGGCGGCCCTGCTGGACTACTTGGAGCCGATGGTAAAGCCCGGCGTCAGTACGTTGGAGCTGAATGACGCAGCAGAAGCCTGGACGCAAAAACGCGGCTATAGAAGTGCCCCTCTCGGCTATGGCCCAGAAGAGACGCCGTTTCCCAAGTCTATCTGCACCAGCGTCAATGAGGTGGTTTGCCACGGTATTCCCAATGCCAAGCAAATTCTCCAAGATGGCGACATTATTAATATTGATGTGACGCCAATTGTTGAAGGCTTTCACGGCGATACCTCGCGCACTTTTTTGGTCGGCGATCCCTCTCCTTTAGCCAGAAAGCTGGTAGAAGTGACGGAAGAATGCCTCTGGCGCGGTATTCGTGTGGTTAAACCGGGGGCGCGAATTGGGGATATCGGCGCGGCCATTCAGGAATATGCTGAGGCCCAGGGCTTTTCCGTGGTGCGTGATTTTGTTGGACATGGCGTACACCGCATCTTTCACGCAGCCCCCCAAATTCCTCACTACGGCACTCGCGGCAAAGGTAAAAAGCTGCGTAAAGGCATGGTCTTTACCATTGAGCCGATGATTAATGAAGGCAGCTATGAGGTTGAGCTGCTCGATGATAAGTGGACGGCCCTCACCCGCGATCGCAAGCTGTCAGCCCAGTTTGAACATACGATTGTGGTGACTGATGATGGGGTAGAAGTGCTAACTCTAGCTCCGGCCAAGGTAGTGGCTTAAAGCGCGTATGCGGTTGGATCTTTCAGCTTATGAGAAACCAACGTCAAGCAGAGATTTTTCATCTGATTGGCGGTTTCGACCTGCTGACGCATCGCCTGCTCGCTAACTAGCAGGCGATCGCGCTCAGCTTTGACTCACTGGCGCTCGGTAGCATTTTCAGCGGTACCGACATAGCCCGCAATCGGGCCGTCACCGGCCGGGACTGGGGCACACTGCTCAAAAATCTGATTCAACTGTTTTGATGCTATCTCTGCCTTGATTCAGCTAGTACATATTTGGAATAAAATTTTGAGTGGTCATGGGAGGACGCTGGTAGTCAATCGACTTTTGGCGTGGCGGTAGCTCTAGGGGCTGAGGCGTCAAATCTTCATAGTCAATACAGCTCAGCAAGTGGCGAATACAGTTGAGCCGCGCCCGCTTTTTATCATCGGCTTCGACCACGTACCAGGGCGATCGCGTGGTGTCTGTGGCTGCAAACATGTCATCTTTGGCCTTGGAATACTCCACCCAGCGCGCCCGCGCCTCTAAGTCCATCGGACTCAGCTTCCAGCGCTTCGTCGGATCGGCCAGCCTGGCCTGAAATCGCCGTTCTTGTTCGGCATCGCTGACTGAAAACCAGTATTTAATCAGAATGATGCCGGCGCGCTGCAGCATATGTTCAAACTCCGGGCAAGATCGCAAAAACTCCACGTATTCGTTGTAGGTGCAAAAGCCCATCACCCGTTCAACCCCGGCCCGGTTGTACCAGCTGCGATCGAACAGTACAATCTCTCCAGCCGCAGGCAAATGCGCCACATAGCGCTGAAAGTACCACTGAGTCCGCTCTTTTTCAGTGGGCTTACCTAGAGCCGCGATACGGCAGATGCGCGGATTTAGGCAGTCAGCGATCCGCTTGATAACGCCACCTTTACCAGCCGCATCACGGCCTTCAAAAATGACCACAATTTTAAGACCTTTATGCTTGACCCATTCCTGCAGTTTAACCAGCTCTACCTGCAGGCGGGCCAGTTCTTTTTGGTAGACTTTTCGGCTCAGCCGATCGCGTTTATCAGTCTGGGAGGCGATATCGGTGTCCGGCTGTTTTTTCTTAGACATAACGTTGCAGTTATTCAACTGGCTCAGGTACGGCCTGCATAAGCGGCAAATGGCTCTTTGATAAAGCGAATATAGAAGTGTTTGAAGGTGGAGCGCACCACCCTCGGCAGGCCAAAGTCAATGGGGACCAGCTTTTCCGGTAGCTGCCAGTCCGTAATCTTTAGATCTGCTGGCTGCAGTAGGGGAAAAGCGATCGCTCCGAGATTGGCTGTCAGTCCTAGCCGCTGCGCCGCTACTAGAGTGGGTACCTGCTGCGGATTGACGCTAAGGATTTCAACTATGGCGCGATCGAGGGCAAACACATCGGTCGAGGCAGCCAAAAGCTCTAGCTGGCGAGGTTCACCACCGCTGGGGCCATTGCCCTCGTGGCCGATGATGCCGTCGAGAATAGTCAGCTCAGGACTGATGGTGCGAGCTGTCTCTACCAGCATTTGGCCGAAGCGCTGGCGATCTTTACCCGCTTCCATGTGCCACCAGGCTTTCATCTTGCCGGGAACGCAGCCAAACAGGTTTTTAACGCCCAGAGTCAGGGTGAGCTGGACGTGTGATTTGACCTTGGGCAAGTTAATCACTACGTCTGCCTCCATCGTCTCTCGCGACAGCAGCAAGTGATTAAATTCAGCGCTACCGGTCTCGTATCGCTTGCCGTGTAGCTCCACGATTGGCAAACCCAGCTCCGTCATCAGCGGCAGATAACCATTGGCTTCTGCTACTCCCCTAGCGCTACCAAAGGCCGGACTGTCCCCTAGAAAAGGCTCCCCCCCGGCTGCTTTGACGAGCTGCGCCACGCAGTAGACGATCTCGGGCCGGGTGACGCATTCCTGGGTTGGCTTAGCGCCGGTGAGCAGATTGGGCTTCAGCAGAACGCGATCGCCCGGTTTGACAATAGCCGCCATGCCTCCTAGGGGCGATAGCAGACTCTCTAACGACTGGCGGAGCTGAGGGAGATCGTAGGTAGTTGCCCGTAGCAGACTGACGGTAGAGGTCATGGCGATTTGAATCTGAAGCTAAAAGAGCGTTTATTGCTTAGAGTAACGAAGTGACTGAGAAAAAGCGAGACGCGGCTGATGCCTGATTTTTTGATCAAGACCAGTGGTACCTGGATCAACGTAGCCACAGTGCTGGTGGGTACTGGCTGCGGTTTGCTGCTGCGCCATCGCCTGCCGCAGGCAATGCAGACCATTATCACCCAGGCGGTAGGGCTGCTGACCTTATTTATTGGCGTCAGTATGGCAGCTAGTCTAGCCCAGGCCAATGCTGGCCCTATAGACGGCATCATCCTAGGACTTTTGGCACTGGTGCTGGGAGGACTGCTGGGAGAATGGTGGGCGATCGAGGCCAAGCTGACAGCCTTAGGCGATCGCCTCAAGCGCCAGTTTCGCGGCGGCGGCAAGTTCACTGAAGGCTTTGTGGCCGCTAGCCTGCTGTTTTGCGTCGGGCCGCTAACCCTGATTGGCAGTCTTAATAACGGCCTCAGCGGTGATGACACCCTGCTGACGCTGAAGGCGGCAATGGACGGCCTCGCCGCGATCGCCCTGACCGGCAGCTACGGGATTGGCGTGGGGTTTTCGGCCTTAGTCATTTTGCTATTTCAGGGGGGCGTCTCGTTATTAGCTAGCACGCTGTCCCAGCTGATTGGCGATCCGGCCAGCGATCCGGGAATTGCCCTAGCCACGGGAGCGGGCGGAATTATGATTTTAGGACTGGGACTCAACCTGCTCCAGGTGGGCAAAATTCGGGTGGCTTCTTTTCTGCCCGCTCTCGTCCTAGCCCCTATCATTTATGCGATCGCTCAGTGGCTAGTAAATTTTTAGTCAACCGCAAATCGTGACCTGATTTGTGCGGCTGAAATATTGGAGTGCGAAAATTTAGCTGACTATCTACTCCTGCTTTTGCTCTGTCATAAAGCTTTCAACCGTTTGGCTGAGCTGCTGAATAGAATCTCCGATACGCGCAATCCGGGCTTCAATCTGAGAAGAGAGCAAAACGACGGTCTGGAGCTGGTTCAGAATCTCCCCAATCTCTTCGCGATAGCGAACTTCAAAGTCTTGAATATTCATAGTGTGAATGTAACGAATCTACAGGAACACAAGGAACTTATAACCGAAGGTTATGACTTTACTCTATCGATCCTTCAGGGTAATCGAGGCTGGCTTGTTCTGAAATTCGCTAAAAATACGCAGGCTCCTTAAGTATATAATAATACCTTAAAGCCAAAGCTTATCCTTGAGGGCTGTGCCGAAGTCGCTCAGGTACGGCAACTTCGCCTCTTTCTCTAGCGGCTTTAGCTGCCGTCAGCGGCTTTTTCTAGCTATCGTAGTGATGCTGCCCGTAGAGTTAGATCAGGCTGTGAAGATAGATTCGCAACCACAAGCCCTTATTCAAGATCCCGATCGCCTAGAAGCTCGTCTCCGCGAAATCCCTAGAGAGCCGGGCGTCTACTTTATGAAAGACGCCAGCGATCAGATTCTCTACATTGGCAAATCTAAGCATCTGAAAGCCCGCGTCCGTTCCTATTTTCGCGATCGCCAGGGGCACACCCCCCGCATTGCCATGATGGTGATGCAGGTAGCTGAGATTGAGTTTATTGTCACAGACACCGAAGCAGAAGCCTTAGCCCTAGAGGCTAACCTAATCAAGCAGCACCAGCCCCACTTCAACGTGCTGCTGAAGGACGATAAAAAATACCCCTACCTCTGCATCACCTGGTCGGAAAGCTATCCCCGCATTTTTATCACCCGCAAGCGGCGGAAAAAAGCTCAAGATCGCTACTATGGTCCCTACGTCGATACTGGCCTGCTGCGGCGGACGCTGCATCTAGTCAAGCGCATCTTTCCGCTGCGGCAGCGGCCCCAGCCTCTATTTAAAGATCGGCCCTGCCTTAACTACGACATTGGCCGCTGTCCCGGCGTTTGTCAGCAGCTCATCTCGCCTGAGGACTATCACAAAATCGTGCAGCGGGTAGCCATGATCTTCCAGGGACGTACCCAGGAACTAGAGGCGATTCTGACCCGGCAGATGGAGAAGGCAGCAGAGAAGCTTAACTTCGAGCAGGCGGCCCAAATCCGCGATCAGCTCCGAGGATTGCAGTCTCTCACGGCGAATCAAAAAACCGCGCTTTCTGACGATACGATCTCGCGCGACGCGATCGCTTTGGCCAGCGACGATCAGCACGCCTGTATTCAGCTTTTCCAAATTCGAGCTGGTCGCCTAGTCGGGCGGCTAGGCTTCAACGCTGAGGCCCAGTCGGGGACGCCCGGTGACATTTTGCAGCGGGTGCTAGAAGAACACTATCAAACCGTGGAGCCAATTGAGATTCCGGCAGAAATTGCCGTGCAGCATGAGCTGCCGGAAGCAGATATGTTGGCCCAGTATCTGAGCCAGCGCAAGGGCCGTAAAGTAGCGATTTCTACGCCGCAGCGACAGGTCAAGGCCGAGCTGGTGGAGATGGTGGAGCGCAATGCCCAGTATGAACTGGCCCGCACCCAGCGCTTTGCCGATCGCACGGCTCAGTCTCTGCTGGATCTAGCTGATATCCTTGATTTGCCGGAAATGCCCCGCCGCATTGAAGGCTATGACATTTCCCACATTCAAGGGTCAGATGCGGTGGCTTCCCAGGTAGTATTTGTGGATGGTTTGCCCGCCAAGCAGCACTACCGCCACTACAAAATTAAAAATCCGGAAGTCAGAGCCGGACACTCAGACGACTTTGCCAGCATGGCCGAGGTGATTCGGCGGCGGTTTCGGCGCTATGCGGCTGACCCAGCCAAGGAGCGGGTAGGCAATCCTGACTGGCCCGACCTAATC
Organism: Leptolyngbya sp. SIO4C5; assembly: GCA_010671965.1. Classification (GTDB taxonomy): domain Bacteria; phylum Cyanobacteriota; class Cyanobacteriia; order Phormidesmidales; family Phormidesmidaceae; genus Sphaerothrix; species Sphaerothrix gracilis. The sequence continues at coordinate 778 of JAAHIC010000017.1, read as the reverse complement.
ATGATTGACGGTGGTAAGGGGCAGCTCTCGGCGGTGGTGAATGAGCTGAGACAGATGAACCTGCTGCAGGACGTGCGGGTAATCAGTCTGGCGAAGCAGCGAGAAGAGGTGTTTTTACCGGAAACCTCACTACCGCTGACCACGGAGGCCGAGCAGCCAGGAGTGCAGTTGCTGCGACGGCTGCGAGATGAGGCCCATCGCTTTGCCGTTAGCTTCCACCGCAAAAAACGCAGCGATCGTATGCGGCGATCGCGCCTCAGCGAAATTCCAGGGCTAGGACATCATCGCCAAAAACAGCTTTTAGCTACGTTTCGCTCCATCGACTACATCCGCGAAGCCTCACCCCAACAGCTCACCACGGTACCAGGCATTGGGCCGAGCTTAGCCCAGCAAATTTACGATTACTTCCATCCCTCCGACTCCTAGAAACCCAAAAGGTCGAGATTGAAACAGCTAGAAAGCTCAAAACTAAGTGGGTGACGGGGACTCCTCATAAGCGAGCAGTGTTCCATAACGATGGCGCTAGGGCTGTTGCCCGACGGGAGTTTGCTGATAGCTCTAGTCGTGTGAAGCGATCGCTGAAGAACATCAGTCAATAGACTGAGATTTGTTCAAAGTTTCTTAAGAAAATCAGGCTTTTTAGGGATTAATTATGGCAGGGAAGCTATTATCTGCGATCGCTCCTGTGGTTCATTAAGAGTTATAAAAGTTTGTATCTGAAGCATATCCTTTGAATCAAATAAAACTAGCTTGAATCAAGCTAGTTTTATTTGATTCA
>JAAHIC010000169.1 GCA_010671965.1 Leptolyngbya sp. SIO4C5 | reverse complement strand
TGACGCCGTGTGCTATTGCCTCAAGTTCTTTATCCCCAGGGGCCAGTTCTTGCGTGTCGGTGAGCATGACGGTGATGTCACGACTCGATAAATAGTCTCGTAGGGTTAAGATCTGCCGCCGATAAGTAAGCGGATCGTTAGCGAGCAGTCGCAGGTAAGAAATACTGTCAAAGACGACTCGGCTGGGCTGGGCCTCTTCGATGGTCTGCGCAAAGGCAGTCATCGTGTCTTCTAGCTCAATCTCTGAGGTGTCAAAGATGGTTTGGCGTTCTGTAATGTATTTCAGGGCTTGAGCACTGCTCAGCTCTTGAAAGAGAATTTTATCTGTTTGAATATTGACGGAGAAAGCGGTTTGCTTCAAGCTCTCTACCCGCTGGGAAAGCGCAATACACAGCACCTTTTCGCCAGCTTGAGCTCCAGCCTGTAAAAAATGCAGTGCTAAAACAGTCTTTCCGCTGCCCGGAACACCATTGACAACATAAAGCTCTCCCTTAGGTAGCCCCCCTTGCAGAATGCTGTCTAAAGATGCAATTCCCGTTGAAACTCGGTCTAATTGCTGCGACGCATTCACCATTTTGTCTTTTTATGTCTTGCCGACAACTTTCTAAATCAAAGGAAATTTTAATACACTTTGGTTTGCATGTCGTTACGCTGCCGTTGCCAGCAAACGTAATTGATGACTAGCTGAGCTGCACAACGGCCTGATCGCTGAGCAGGAAGCGATTAGTCAAAATGTCCTCTACCGTAATCCGCAGAAAGCGATCGGCATCGATGCGGAAATAGACCCGAACGCGATCGCTGCCTGGAAAGCCTGGCGGATCGAGGGTGGCGATTGTGCGGGCGCCAGCGCGATCGTTGAGGGGTTGTACCTGGGTCGCGCCGCTGCGAATTTGACGGGTCACTAGGCGATCGCCTTCAAAATAGACTTCAGTGCGGGTTTCCTCATCTCCCAGTTCCCCCAGAATTAGCTCAATACTGGGCTGGTTTTCAGTCGAGGCTCCTAGCAGCAGTTCCACCGGCTTTTCCATCGGGTAAGCTTGACCCTGCCGAATAATGGGATGCCAGCTATGGCAGTTTTGCCGTCGATCCCAGTAGCGAATGCCGTAGCTGTGATAGAGAAAGTCTTCAACCTCAACGCCCTGCTGCAGCCGCAGAGCACCGTGGGCGATCGCTTCAAACGGGCGATCGCTGCGAATTTTTTCTGCTGGAAAATGGCGCTGAATCCAGTTGCGGACGGCGGGCATTTGGGCTGTACCGCCTACTAACAGCACCGCGTCAATTTGCTCCGACGCTACGGCCTGCTGCTGGGCCTGCTGGAGTACCTGTTCCAGCTTGCGATCGAGGCGCTGAAAAAACTGGTTTTCACCCAGAATTGTCTCTAGCTGCGATCGCTCTAGGGACAGTTCGTAGCTTTCTAAGGTTTCGTCATTGAAGTAAACCTCGGTCGCCTGCTCCTGGCTGGAGAGCTTGATTTTCAGCCGCTCAGCCATGCGTAAAGTCAAAGGGCTGGGGGCAATGCCCTGGGTTTGTTCAAAGTAGTCTGTCAGCCAGTGATCAATGTCGGCACCGCCTACAGCTTCCCCTGCTTTGGCCAGCACTCTCGCTGTCTGTACCTGCTGGCCTGACTTTTGGGCTAGAGACTGCTGGCCCCATTTGAGCAAAAAGCCCAACGGTTTACCGCTGGCTAGGGCTGCGAGCTGCACCAGGGAAAGATCCAGCGTGCCCCCGCCAAAGTCAATCACCAGCAGGGTTTCACCCCCAGCTAATCCATAGCCTAAAGCAGCAGCTGTTGGCTCATCTAGCATTCTTACCTGCTGAATATCCAGGCTCTGACAGACCTGTCCCAGCCAGTTACGATAGGCTTCAAAGCTGTCTACCGGCACTGTAAAAATTAAAGATTCCGGCGATTCATCGGCGGCCGCAAGCTGCTGCAGGACTTGCTGAATAAACCACTGTCCCACCTGCTCAAAGCTCAGCACCTGACCGTCGAGATCCGGCAGGAAGCCCTGAATATTGGTGCCAATACCGCGCTTGAAGTTGCGGAAAAAGCGGGTGTCTTGAGCCAAATCCAGGCCGCGATCGCGGACGGCCTGACCAATAACTACCTCTGGCGTCTGCGCATCCTTGACATAAACCAGGCTCGGAATCAGCGGCGGATTGTCACCGAGCTGCTGGGCTAGGACAGCTAAAGACAGGGTTTCAGGCTGCTGTGTGGCTGTATTCCAGCGGGCCAGTACCGTATTGCTAGTGCCAAAATCAATCGCAACCGTCATTTCAAGCCGTGTCAGGAAAGGTCAATGTCTGCTGACTTTCCATTAATTCACTAAACCTTATCTCGGATCAAGCCGAGGTGCTGCAAATTCTCCAATTAGGGCCAAGACGCTGATAAACTGTGGAGTGGTTTGAGTAGTAGTGATTGTGGCAAATCTGGCAAAATTAGGTATGGAAATTGGACAACGGGTAAAGGTCTATCGGCTCCGGGATCGGGTCTCCCCTGAGATTGGTCAGCGTCTAGGTCAAACTGGCGTGATTGAACAGTACAAAATGGTGGATGGCAGCGGCGTGGGTGTCGTGGTTAAATTTGATGACAACTTTAGTACCTGGTTTTTTGAAGACGAACTGAAGCCAGCTTAACAATCACAATGGCCTTTATTCTGACATTTCTCGGCAAGGGCGGCACCGGGCGCACGCTGAGCGCGATCGCGGCTGCTAAGCGTCTGGCTCAGCAGGGCAAACGAGTTTTGCTGGCAATTCAAGATCCCAGTCCGGTGCCGGGTCAGCTTTTGAACTTTGACCTCAGCACCGAACCGCAGCCGTTGGAAGCTCACATAGAAGTGGTGCAGTTTCAGTCGGCGGCGCTGCTGGAGCAGAGCTGGGAACAGCTCAAAGCTCTAGAAGCTCAGTATTTGCGGACGCCTTTTTTCAAAGCGGTTTACGGCGAAGAACTGGGCATTTTGCCGGGAATGGACAGCGCTTTGGCGCTCAACGCGCTGCGAGAATATGACGCCAGCGGCCATTATGATGCCATCGTCTACGATGGTTTAGGCGGTATCACCATGCTGCGGATGTGGGGTATGCCGGAGATTTTAAGCTGGTACATTCGTCGCTTTCGCCAAGTGTTTCAAAACTCTGATTTAGGCAGGACCCTGTCTCCCTTCGTGCAGCCTGTCGCCAGTGCCGTGCTCAACGTAGATTGGTCAGGCAGCCTGGTCGATCAGCAAACCAACCAGGTCAATGACCTGATGGCCCAGGGACGGCAGGCCGTTAACGATCCGGCGCGAGTGGCGGCCTATTTGGTAACGACGCCAAATCCAGCAGCGATCGCCACGGCGCGCTATCTCTGGGGCAGCGCTCAGCAAGTGGGACTGACCGTAGGAGGCGTGATTGCCAGTATGGCCAGCCCAGGTGAGATTCAAGCATCTGAATTTGCTCCGTTAGCCATCAGCCCCGTGCCTGCTTGGCAACCCTCAGAATGGCAGCCGCTGACCGAGGCCATGCCCAACTTCGATCAGGCTATGCAGATGCCGCGCCCGGTGGCTGTAGACGTGGCGAGCCGACAAGTGCGGTTGTTCTTGCCCAGCTTTGACAAGCGACAGGTGAAGCTGACCCAGTATGGGCCGGAAGTGACGATTGAGGCGGGCGATCAGCGCCGCAACATTTTGCTGCCGCCGGAGCTGCAGGGGCAATCTGTCTCTGGGGCTAAGTTTCAGGCCCCTTATCTAATCATTTCTTTTTGAGGAGCCTGCCGGAGTCGTCAAGTCGTGTCACCATAGGCATAAGCTAGCGAGCTTTGCTGGCTAATGGCATTGTCTAATGCCTGGTTTGCTGAGATTATTTGCCGATTTTTTGAGACAGCACTATGTCTGAGAAGGGATCTGAACTGTCAGCCGAAACCCTATCGGCCGAGCCGGTAGCGGGGGCCGGGGCTACCGCAGCCGCTAAGGGCAGCAAAACCCGTCAGCTTCTCGGCATGAAGGGGGCCGAAGCCGGAGAAACCTCCATCTGGAAAATTCGCCTGCAGTTGATGAAGCCAATTACCTGGATTCCGCTGATCTGGGGCGTGGTTTGCGGCGCGGCTTCTTCGGGAAACTATCGCTGGAGCTTTGAGTACGTACTGATTGCAGCAGCCTGTATGCTGCTCTCTGGCCCGTTGCTGACGGGCTATACGCAGACGCTCAATGACTTCTACGATCGCGAGATTGACGCTATCAACGAACCTTATCGCCCGATTCCATCCGGCGCGATTTCGATTCCCCAAGTTGTGACGCAGATTTTAGTGTTGCTGATTGCGGGTTTGGCAGTCGCCTACGGCTTAGATCGCTGGGCCGGGCACTCGTTTCCCACGATTACCGTGCTGGCCCTGGGCGGCTCATTCCTGTCCTATATCTACTCCGCGCCGCCGCTGAAGCTGAAGCAGAATGGCTGGCTGGGCAACTACGCCCTGGGGGCTAGCTATATTGCTCTGCCCTGGTGGGCTGGACATGCCCTGTTTGGTGATTTGAACCCAACTATTATGGTGCTGACCCTGATTTACAGCATGGCGGGCTTAGGCATTGCGGTGGTGAATGACTTTAAGAGCGTTGAGGGCGATCGCCAGTTAGGACTTAACTCCCTGCCGGTGATGTTTGGCATCACGACGGCGGCCTGGATTTGCGTTTTGATGATTGACCTGTTTCAGGGGGGCATCGCTGCCTACCTGATGGGAATTCACCAAAATCTCTATGCCGTGCTGCTGATTTTGCTAATTGTGCCGCAAATTACCTTTCAGGACATGTACTTTTTGCGGGATCCGCTGGAAAACGATGTGAAGTATCAGGCCAGCGCTCAACCTTTCCTAGTTTTAGGCATGTTAGTAACGGCTCTAGCCCTAGGCCATGCCGGAGTTTAAGCTTTCTCAGGTTAGGGCTTCTACCTCAGACTCAGCGGCGCTATTGACCGGAGTGTTCTAGCGGCTGCAGCCGCAATCATTACAAAAATATTGGAAAAAACCTAGATTCTTGATAAATTACGAAGAACTGTTTCTGTAGCGCTCAATCAGAATTGTCTGCCCCCCCCTGTCTGATGACGAGTTAATATCGTTGGCTGATCAACGCTTTAAGCAAAATCTAGCTTTCGTGGTGAACGAGGGAAAAAAGTGACAGATTTTATCACTAGGCTGAGAGCTTTGTCTCGGATGGACAGTTCCGCGCCAGAAGCTTCGCTCAGGTCTCCTCGGAGGCAGCAACCTCAGACAGCTCCGTCAGAAGAAGTATCCCCGGCTAAAAACGGGCGATCGCACCCTTCCAAACCACCCCATCATTCCTATCGCCGCCCGCTGTATTTCCGGCCGCTGTTTTGGCTGGTATTGCTGGGCGGTACCGCCTTGGCCGGGGGCGCTACGCGCGCCTACCGAATTTGGCAGACGACTGAGGCCTCTCTGCCCATTGTCTCAGAGGTTTTAACCTATGAGCGGACGGGCACCGTAACCCTCATTGCCTCAGATGGCACAATCCTGCAAAAGCTGGGACCGGCCACCCGAGAAGGCTTGAGCTATGAGGATATTCCTGACGATCTGGTGCAGGCGTTTATCGCGGCTGAAGATCGACGCTTTTATGAGCACAAGGGCGTAGACTACCAGGCAATCGTCCGCGCGGCGCTGGCCAATTTTCGTCAGCGTCAGGTAGTAGAAGGGGCCAGCACCATTACCCAGCAGCTAGCCCGCATCGTTTTTCTCTCTCAGGAGCGCAGCTTTCAGCGCAAGCTGAAGGAAATTTTGCTGGCCCGCAGAATCAACCAAGAGCTGTCTAAAGACCAGGTTTTAGAGCGCTATCTCAATTTGGTGTATCTAGGGGCGGGGGCCTACGGCGTCGCCGATGCGGCCTGGATCTATTTTGGTAAATCGGTTGATCAACTCACCCTGGCAGAATCAGCCCTAATCGCGGGCATGGCCCCTGCGCCCAGCGTTTACTCGCCCCTCAACAACCTAGAGGCCGCGAGGCAGCAGCGCAATTTGGTGATTAGCCGCATGTTGGAAAACGGGATCATTACTGCCAGTGAAGCTCAGGCAGCGCGAACCCAAGAGATTGCCACAACGCCCAAAGAGCCAAAGTATCTCTATAGCGAATTTCCCTATTTCACTATCTACGTTCAGAAGCAGCTGCAGGAACTGCTGCCGCCTGAAGTGTTAGAAGCTGGCGGGCTGACGGTTGAAACAACGCTGAACGTCGTGCGGCAGAAAGCAGCGGAGGAAACGGTTCGCAATACGATTGAAGAGATTGGCCCCCGGCAAAGATTTGAGCAGGCCGCCATTGTTGCCATTGACCCCCGCAATGGCGAAATTCAGGCAATGGTGGGCGGCAACGACTTCAACGAAAGCCAATTTAACCGGGTCACTCAGGCCCAGCGACAGCCCGGTTCAACCTTTAAGGCATTTGTTTACACCACGGCGATCGCGGCTGGATTTTCGCCATATAAGCCCTATGTAGACGCTAAGTACGTCGTAGATGGCTACGAGCCTAAAAACTACGGCGACAAGTATAGCGGTTCTGTCAGCCTGCGTGAGGCCCTCATGTCCTCAATCAACATTGTGGCCGTCAAAGCCCTAGTTGACGTCGGCTTCGACCCGGTGATTAAGATGGCCCAGCGCATGGGCATTCAGTCCGAGCTGCAGCCGACCTATTCGCTGGCGCTGGGCGCTTCTGAAGTCAATCTGTTGGAGTTAACTGATGCCTACGGCACCCTAGCGGCGGACGGCAAACACGCAACCGCCCACGGTATTCGCCGGGTCTTAAACCGTCAGGGTGAAATTCTCTATGAGGTCAAGGTGGAGCCAGAGCAGGCCGTTGACCCCGACACCGCTGCGATTGTGACCTGGATGCTGCGGGGCGTGGTTCAGAGCGGGACCGGGCGTAACGCAAACATTGGCCGACCCGTGGCGGGAAAAACCGGAACTTCTGAGCGTAACCGCGATCTTTGGTTTGTCGGCTACATGCCTCAGCTCGTTGTGGGAGTCTGGTTGGGCAATGACGATAGCTCGCCGACGTGGGGAGCCAGCAGCACAGCCGCCTATGCCTGGCGGCAGTTCGTTAAGCAGTTTGCCGATGATATTCCGGTTGAGGAATTCCCAGATTTGCCGCGACTTTCAGGGCGCAAGGGCAGTATCAAGGCAGAACCCGTTAAGCCCGGCAAAGTCACCAGTGCGAAAGCGCCCGCGCGAGAACGGCGTGAGGCAGAGCCTGAAAGACGGCGATCGCGATCGCGCTCCTATGAGCCTGAGCCTGAGCCGAGAACACCCGTTCGCGATCGCTCGGAGGAAAGTTCTGGCAGCTCTGGTGAGGAAACCAGTTCACCGCGTCCGGCCCGCCAGTCTGAATCGCGGGAAAATCCACCGCCTGCCAACTCGGCCCCGGCTGAACCAGAGCGTTCTAATCCGCCTGCCGCGGAACCCGCGCCGGCCCCGACAGCAGACAGTCCGCCGCCGACTGAGTCTCCAGTTGTCCCTGAGCCAGCGCCTGTTTCTGCGCCGCCACCCGCCCCAGCTCCACCGCCACCCGCGCCGGCCCCACCACCACCCGCACCAACCCCGGCTAGCAGCAGTCCTGCCCCAGCCGATACCACGACAGAGTAGATTGGTAATTGTCCTGACTGTGCAACCCTACAATTGCCCAGCCGGGACAAAGTTGACAATTTGAGGAAGCAAGATGGATCTATTTGTTTTAGCAGCGGCTGAAGCAGCAGGGGGATTGCCTCTATCATTCACGCTGGTCTACGTCGTCGGGTTTATCGCCGCTGTTTCTATTGGCTCAATTGCCTGGTATAACTCCAAACGGCCTGCTGGCTGGGAAGGCAAAGAGCGGCCTGACTTTATCCCTGAGGTCAAAGAAGAGGCCGACGGCGAAGAAAGCTCTAGCTAGCGGGACTGCCCCACTAAGTCCTGGTAGAGCTGGCGAATCATGCCCCGAATAGCCTTTGAAAGGGGTTTTGGGTGGGGGTGTTGTGCCGCTAGCTGCTGCACGCGATTGAGGAGCTTAGCCTCTTCGATCGCAACTTCCCCATCGCTATAGATCAGGCCGTTTGGAGTTATACCAGGCAATTGAGCCA
>JAAHIC010000168.1 GCA_010671965.1 Leptolyngbya sp. SIO4C5 | reverse complement strand
TTGACTATTCGCCAAGGGCTATAGTCAATTTCTGCTGGCGGAGGAAAGCCAGTTGTAGTGGCTATGGGGAGAACTGGACCTCCGCAGAGAAGTTATACTAACCAAACGGCTCAGGATTTACGCACTTGACGAGATTTTGGCTAACTGCGAGATTTCCCGGCTGTCGCCATCCCCTCTATTCAAGGGGGCAAGAGAGATCCTGTCTCTACCATTGGTGTCTCAAATTTTGAACGGCGTAACTTCCACGGCTCTTTAAAAACGCACTTAGACCTCTCTTTAAAATTCAGGAATTCAGACTTTTAATGACTGCCGCTCAGCTCAGTTCCCCGCCTGCCAGTTCCTCGCTGCATCGCTTTCGTCAAGCCGCGCAGGCGGGGCAGTTTTTGATTACGGCTGAGGTGATGCCGCCTAAAGGGGGGGATCCCAGTCACATGATTGAGATGGCCCGCTGCCTGCAGCCGCGAGTGCATGGGGTCAACATTACCGATGGCAGTCGGGCAGTGATGCGGATGTCGTCTCTTGCGGCAGCGGCAATTTTGCTGCAGCAGGGAATTGAGCCAATCTGCCAGATGGCCTGCCGCGATCGCAATCGCATTGCCCTGCAGGCTGACCTCATGGGCGCCTATGCCTTGGGCATTCGTAACGTCCTGGCCCTCACTGGCGACCCGGTCAAGGCAGGCGATCACCCCGAGGCTAAAAGCGTTTTCGATTTGGAGTCAGTGCGGCTGCTGAAGCTGATTTACCAGCTCAATCACGGCTTTGACATTAATGAAAAGCCCCTAACCGATCGGCCCACCGACCTGTTTGCCGGAGCGGCGGTAGACCCGCAGTCGCGGAGCTGGTCGGGGCTGCAGCGCCGATTTGAGCGCAAGCTGGAAGCCGGAGCGCAGTTTTTCCAAAGCCAGCTCATTTCCGACTTTGAGCGACTAGAGAAGTTTATGGATCAGGTAGCTGCAGGCTGCGATCGCCCGGTTTTGGCAGGTATTTTTCTGCTGAAGTCGGCTAAAAATGCCCAGTTTATCAATCGCTGCGTACCGGGAGTGCAGATTCCCCAAGCGACGATTGACCGCCTAGCTGCCGCTAGCGATCCGCTGCTAGAAGGGATGAAGATTGCCGCCGAACAGGTGCAGGCCGCCCGGCAGCTCTGTCAGGGCGTGCATCTAATGGCGGTGCGGCGAGAAGACCTAATTCCGCAAATTTTGGATTTAGCTGGAGTTGCCCCCGTCAAAGCGATCGCTGAAACCGCGTCCTAACTAGGCGATCGCGTTGGGCCATCCCTTTCTATAATGGGAACTTGTCAGAATTCGTCAGGACTCTAATGGCCTCAGATCAATCGCGCTCGGCTGCCCAAAGTGCCTCTAGCCTAGAGGAAATTCGCGCTACCCGGCTGGAGAAAGCTCAGCAGCTCCGCGACCTGGGTTTTAATCCCTACCGCTACCGCTGGCAAACCACCCATACCGCCGCGGATTTGCAGACTAAGTTTGCCGAGCTGCCCAATGGGGAAGAAGTGGACATAGAAGTGGCGATCGCCGGACGAATTTTGGCCCGCCGCGTCTTTGGCAAGCTGGCTTTTTTCAACCTGCAGGATGAAACCGGCACGATTCAGCTCTATCTCGATAAGAAAAAGATTCAGGCAGGCATGGCCGATACCGATGCCAGCGCCTTCACCCATCTCAAACAGCTCACTGACGTAGGCGACATTTTAGGCGTCAAAGGCAGCCTCCGCCGCACCGACAAAGGCGAACTCTCGGTCAGCGTCCAGGAATACGCCATCCTCACCAAAGCCCTGCTGCCGCTCCCTGACAAGTGGCACGGCCTCACCGACGTAGAAAAGCGCTACCGCCAGCGCTACGTCGATCTCATCGTCAATCCAGAGGTGCGCGAAACCTTTCGTCGCCGCGCTCTGATTACCACAGGCATTCGCCGCTACCTAGAACAGCGCGGCTTTTTAGAGATTGAAACTCCGGTGCTGCAGGGAGAAGCGGGCGGGGCGGAGGCGCGGCCCTTCGTGACCTACCACAACACCCTGGAGCGAGAGCTTTACCTGCGCATCGCTACCGAGCTCCACCTCAAGCGCATGATTGTCGGCGGCTTTGAAAAAGTATTTGAGATTGGCCGTATCTTTCGCAACGAGGGCATCTCCACCCGCCATAATCCTGAATTTACCAGCATCGAATTCTATCAGGCTTACGCCGACTACCACGACTTTATGGCACTGACCGAAGCCATGATTGCGGAAGTGGCTCAGTCGGTGCTAGGCACGATGCAGATTACCTATCAGGGAGAAACCGTTGACCTGACACCTCCCTGGCGTAAAGTAACTATGCACGAGCTGGTGCAGGAAAAGACCGGGCTAGATTTCGCCCAATTTGAAACCCTAGATCAGGCTAAGACAGCGGCTGCTGCAGCCGGACTAACCCATTTAGAAGAGATAGACTCTATTGGCAAGCTGCTGAACGAGGCGTTTGAGCAAAAGGTAGAGGCGACGCTGATTCAGCCTACTTTTGTGATTGACTATCCGGTAGAAGTGTCCCCCTTAGCTAAGCCTCACCGCAGCCAACCGGGCTTGGTTGAGCGTTTTGAGCTGTTCATTGTGGGCCGCGAAACTGCCAATGGCTTCTCAGAGTTGACCGATCCGGTCGATCAGCGACAGCGCTTCGAGCTACAGGCGGCGCGGAAGGCGGCTGGGGATTTGGAAGCGCCAGGCGTAGACGAAGATTTTCTCATGGCCCTAGAGTATGGGATGCCGCCCACCTGCGGCGAGGGCATCGGCATCGATCGCCTAGTGATGTTGCTCACCGATGCCGCCAGCATTCGCGATGTGATTGCCTTTCCGCTGCTGCGCCAGGAAAAAGCTGAGGTGGACGACTAGGAAGCTGTCAGCGATCGCGTAATTTTAATTTCCCGCTGCCGCATAGCTTGCTCAAACTGGGCCGTGGTCAGCGCCTGCTCCACTGGCCAAACGCCTGGCTGATCTAGCTCACCAGCGAGAATCATCTGCGCTACGCTGCCGGTGCCATAGCCTGCCGCAACCGCCGTATCTTCCTGCATCAGGGTTGAGACATAGTGAGTCGGCTGGCCGTCTTTCTGCCCTGCAATAGCGGCGCGCATGGCAATGCCTGTGCCGCTAAAGCGATCGCTGAGCTGGGTCATCTGGTAGCTAGCTTTAGCTAGCAGCTCAACTGTCTCTGGTCGGCGCAGCCAGCCTTTGGGTACGGCATGGGCCATCAGCCAGGTGAGATGGTTGTAAAAATTGGGCAGCGAACCGAACTTCGTGGTTACCGTTTTGAGCGGAAAAGACTGGGGCAGCGTCATCGCTTCTACCGTGCTGAACCAGTAGACGCCGCAGCGGCCATAGGGAGCCGGAAAGTCTACCGCCTCGCGCTGGCTGTAGGGTTCAATCTCTTGCCACTGCCCGTTCACCCAGGCCGGAAATAAATGCTGCAGCTCCAGAAACGTCGTGCGCATCACCGTGACGCCTGCTCCCCCCGACCCAGCCACCACATAGCTCAGCTTCACTTCATTAGCCTGATCGAGCTGCTCAACGCCCTGACGCACCATACTGTTGGAGATGCCGGGGAACACGCCCGTACTGACAACTGCTGTGACGCCTGCCGCTGCCGCCTGCGATCGCAGCGCTAGAGCTTCTCTGACATAAGGGGGATTATCGGCCACGTCTATATAGGGCTTGCCCAAGGCAATACAGAGCTGCAGCACCCGGTCGTCGCGATAGCTAAACGGCCCGGCGCAGTGAATAGTTAAATCATGAGCCGCGATCGCCCCGCGCAGCGCCGCCTGATTGTCCAAATCAAGGCCAATGCTCTGCACCCGCTGGGGACTTCGCTGCGCCAGATCTAACTGCGATCGCCCAGTGCGACCGCTGAGAGTCAGCCTAGCTTGGGTGTTTAAGAGCAGGTCTTGCGCCACGCTGCTGCCAATACGCCCTGTACCCCCCAAAATAAGAACGGATTGTGTCATTACGGCCCACCTAGCTAAGCGGACATCTTGTTGTCCCGTTGACTCAATAGTATAGGTAAGTTTACGGTCAAAAGCTGGGCTTTAACGTTAGAACGAAAGGGATGGCTATTTTGGCTCAATTTAATGGTTGCTGTGCCCCGCTGGGAATCGTCTGGGATAACGCTTGCTAAATCCTGCATTTTAGGGTTCACTATCTTGGCGGTTGCTGGCTGCGATCGCCCGTCATCGCAGCTAAAAGCCCAAAGCGTTGTTCCTGTGGTACAGCCATTGCAGATGAGCCTAGAGAAGTCCACGCAGATGAACCAGCCCCTGCTATTTGATGCTGCCAGTGATTTTGAAAACGGCATGGCGGTTGTCCGCCTGGGCGATCGCCTGGGCTATATTGACGCCACTGGCAGCCTGGTTATTAATGTCATTGACCCGAACATTACGCTGGTTTCAGCCTTTGCCGACAACCGGGCGATCGCTCAGGCCGGAGACTATTTTGGCTATATCGATCGCAGCGGTGACTGGGTGATTGATGTCCAGTTTCGGCAGGCCAAACCTTTTTCAGAAGGACTGGCGGCGGTACAGGGCGGTACGAAATATGGCTACATTAACCCTCAGGGAGAGTGGTTAATTGAACCCCAGTTTGATTTAGCTGAGAACTTTTCGGAAGGGCTGGCGGTCGTGAAGCTGCAGAGCCAGTATGGCTATGTTGACCCCACCGGCAAGCTGGTGATTATGCCGCTGCTCCGGGATGCCTGGAGTTTTTCGGAGTCGCTGGCGGTGGCTAAAACAGGGGACAAATACGGCTATCTTGACCCGACAGGCGATATGGTGATTGAGCCGCAGTATGATGGCGCTTTCAGCTTTTCTGAGGGACTAGGACGGGTGCGGCAGGGAGATCAGTGGGGCTACGTTGATGCGGCAGGGGAAATGGCGATCGCCCCTGAGTTCGACTTTGCGGCTGATTTTGCTGAGGGCTACGCGGTGGTCTTGGTCAATGGTAAGTGGGGTTATATCGATAAAACAGGTGAGCTGGTAATTGCGCCTCAGTTTGACTATGCGGCTGACTTCTCCGGCGATCGGGCTGTGATTCAGCAAGGGGGACGCTACGGCTACATTGACAAAACCGGCGAGATTGTAGTCGAGCCGAGCTTTGCCAGCGCCAGCAAATTTTCGGAGGGATTGGCGCGGGTGCAGGCGGGCGATCGCTGGGGCTACATCAATCCGGCAGGGAGTTTAATCACCGGCCAAACTAGCCGCTAGAGCGCTAGGATCCCCCCTATCCCCTAATTAAGGGGGCGACACTTGGGAGCAGTTAAAGTCCTGTCAAGCGCGTAAGTTCTATTTAAATGAGTCTTTCGACTCAGCCCATCTGATCACAAAATCTCAGACCGATTTGTGGGTGTTCTAGGCGTTGCTGCCAAACTGCTGCCAGTACTGATAGGCCGCATAGGCCATCGTTACCACACCCGTGACAATCGCTGACTCATCTACCTCAAACTGGGGATGGTGCAGGGGATAGTTGGGCTTGTTGGCAAAGCCGACCCCCAAGCGAAACATTGTCCCTGGTGCCTGATCGAGGTACAGCGAAAAATCCTCAGCCCCTAGAGAAGGCTCCATCAAAATCTGGACGCGATCGCTGCCCCAAGCCTCCTGCGCCGCCATTTCCACAATTTGGGTCAGGGCCGGATCGTTCTGCACCGAGGGAACGCGCCGCTGATAGTTCACCTCATACTTGGCCCCAAACGGCTGACAGACAGCCGCTACAATCTGCTCAATCCAGTCGGGCAGTTCTTCGCTGGTTTCAGGATGCAGCGATCGCACCGTACCCAGCAGCTTGACCTGATTGGCAATCACGTTGGGGGCTCGCCCCCCAGAAATTTGCCCAATCGTTAGCACCACCGGACGCAGCGGGTTGTGAGTCCGGCTGATGGCCTGCTGCAGCGTGGTGATTACCTGGGCCGCAATCCAGATGGCGTCAATCGCCTCATGGGGCCGGGCGCCATGCCCCGATTCCCCCAGAATGATAATTTCCAGATCGTCGGCGGCGGCTGTTAGTGCCCCATAGCGAATGCCCACATGACCGCCCAAAATAGTGGGGAACACATGTAGCCCCAAAATAGCGCTGACATCCGCCATCACATTATCTTCCAGCATCCAGCGGGCACCCTGGGCCGTTTCCTCCGCTGGCTGAAAGATAAAGCGTGTAGTGCCCGGCAGGGTTTCCCCTAGCTCTGCCAGCAGCATGGCCGTACCCAGGCCCACCGTTGTATGAACATCATGGCCGCAGGCGTGCATAATGCCGAGCTGACGGGAGGTATGGGGCAGTTCGGTCTGCTCCGGAATGGGCAGAGCGTCCATATCGGTGCGTATCGCCAGTCTGGTCTGCTCTGGATTGGCCCCTTCGAGTTCTGCCACGACCCCCGTTTTGCCAACAAATTCCTGAACGTGGAGGCCGCAGGAAGAGACGACGCCAGAGACATAGGCTGCAGTCTGGTATTCTTGGCCGCTCAGTTCGGGGTGGCTGTGGAGATGACGGTAAATTTCAATTAGGCGAGGAGAAATTTTTTCAGCGATCGCTTTTATCCGGCTGAGCATGGAGAGTTATGAATCAGTTAAGGTTATTTTTATGATCATAAGGGCCAGCTATCGGGAGTTCCACGATCCCCCTTATCTGACTGGGCTAAATTTCTTCTGAAGTCCCTTCCATGCCGTCGGCAGCCGCAACGGCTTCAGCGCTTGTCAGCGGCAGCGGCTGGGGCAAAATGGTCACTGCGGTTTGCGATCGCGGCGGATTTTCCACCCACTGATCCAAAATATCTTTGATTAGCAGCTCCTGCAGCCAGATTTTGCTGACCACAGCGAGGGGCAAGGCCAGCAGCAGTCCCAAAAAGCCAAAGGCCGTAGCAAAGAAAATCTGCGCGGCCAGGGTTAGAGCAGGCAGGAGAGAAACCTGGTGGGCCATGACGGTGGGGGTCAGCCAGTAGCTTTCGATGTTTTGGATAACAATGTAGAGGCCAAAAACCGCGATCGCCTTCCAGGGGTCGGGAGAAAGCAGGGCCACCAAAATTGGCGAGCCGACGCTGAGCGTGGGGCCGATATTGGGAATAAAGTTCAGCAGTCCGGCTAACAGCGCGTGGGCTAGAACCAGCTTGATGCCTAAAACTGACAGTCCCAAAAAGCTAAGGGCAAATACGAACACCGAGCTGATCAGAATTCCCCCCATCCAGTTGACTAAGGCAACCTCGCACTCATGCAGAATTTCGTCAGCCCGCCGCCGATAGAAGGAGGGAATCAGCCGCAGTCCGGCCCCGCGATAGGCGCTGGGGTTGACCGCCAGCATGATTGAGAGAATCACCACTAGCAGCGTCTGCAGGAGAATCTGCAGCGTATTGTTGAAGAAAGAGAAGAAGTTGCGGAAAATTCCCAGTGTGGAGGCATTTTGAGCCGCTAACCAGTCTGTGACCATTGACAAGCTAGGCAGCTCAAAAGGTAGATTGCCCTGTAGCTGGCGGATGAAGTTGGGCAGCCCCTCAAATCCGGCAATTAAGATCTCAATTAGCAAGCTGAACTGCTCGACGAAAGGCGGCACAATGCCCACAAAAAACAGCGCCGCCAGCACGAAGAAAGCGACAATCACAGCCGGTAAGGCAAACCGACGCGGCGTTCCTAGCTGCTCTACCCGCCGGGCCAGAGAATTAAGCGCGATCGCAATAATGACGGCAGTAAAGATCAGCAGCAGAATTTGCCGAATCTGCCACAAAATATAGAGAGAAATAATCAGGCAAATTAGCCCTAGCCACTGTCCCAGTTTCACGCAGGTTATCCTTTGGTTAAAGGCGAATCTGCCCAAGCGATCGCCATTATTAACGCTTCCACGGCAAAATCAGAGCCTTAATGGTTAATTCTACGCATCAATGGCAGCTTCAACCGCGTTTTGATCTGCCTAAAGATTGGCTATCGGTGGTGCTGCAGCAGAGCGGACTGGACCAGCCGCCTGAATACCTGGCTCAGCTTCTCTGGCAGCGTTAATAATGGCGATCGCTTGGGCAGATTCGCCTTTAACCAAAGGATAACCTGCGTGAAACTGGGACAGTGGCTAGGGCTAATTTGCCTGATTATTTC
>JAAHIC010000167.1 GCA_010671965.1 Leptolyngbya sp. SIO4C5 | reverse complement strand
TTGGCGAGCGACTTGGGCAAAACTGAACAGCGAGTGGCTTTGGTCACGGGGGCAACTTCAGGGATTGGCTTGGCAATTGCCCAGCAGCTCGCTGCAGACGGTTTTGCGATTGCTTTTCATTCTGTCTCTTCAACTGAAGCCGGGCAGGCGTTAGCTGCTTTGTATCCGGGTGCAACCTACACTCAGGCCAATTTTGCAGAGCAAGACCAAGTCCGGGGTTTGGTACGCCAGGTCATATCCCATCACGGTCGCTTGGATATTCTGGTTAACAATGCTGGCATCAGCGTTGTCATCCCCCACGCCGCACTCAAAGCAGCTACTGCGGACATTTGGCGGCAGCTTTACGAGGTAAACGTCATTGCTCCCTGGACGCTAATTGCCGAGGCAGAAGACGCACTGCGTCAGTCCTCTCAGCCCAGTTGCCCTAGCTGCATCTTGAACATCAGCTCCCATGCTGGGATTCGCCCCAAGGGTGCTTCTATTCCCTATGCCGTTAGCAAAGCAGCTCTCAACCATGTGACTCGTCTGCTGGCGGTGAGTTTAGCACCGCAGATTCGCGTCAATGCCATTGCCCCTGGTTTAGTGGATACGCCAATGACCCAAAATTGGACGGCCGCTCAGGAACTTTGGCAAGCGCGATCGCCCATGAAACGAGGAGCACAGCCCACCGAAATTGCTCAGATAGCCGCTATGATAGTCGCCAACCCCTATCTCACAGGGGAAATCATCATCGTTGATGGCGGTCTCAACCTCACCTAGGCTCAGGTCGGCGGCCTAGTCAGAAGCTACAGCTGCAGTCTGCGGAGGAATGCTCTCAGGGAGATGCTGTCCTAAATCTGTAGGGCCGATGAGGCTGAATCTGGAGTATCAACCGCTTCTGGTTCAATCACTTCCACTAAATGAATCACATCTTCACGCGGATTGGCATAGGCAACGCGCACCTGAAAGTGTTCGCCTAGATCGGCAGGGCGATCGAAGCGCATAGGCAGCTCCAAGCCTAAGTCTTCTAAAATCACTAGGCCCAAGCCTTCATGTTCCCGCAGCCAGCGCAGCAGCATCACCGGCCAGACCTCATCGGGTCGCCGCCGCAGGTATTCTATTGACCAGTAGCGCTTAGTTTGGCGCTCAACCAAGACTGCCTCGTAAGCGGCAGTTGCGGCTCCCTGAGTCAGCTCGTTCATCTCGCTAGAAGAGAAAGGCAAAGGCTCGCCCCTGAGATGAGCTTTGAGCTGAAAATGAGCGAGCAGGTCAGTATAGCGGCGAATAGGAGAGGTGACCTGGCTGTAGCGATCGAGTCCTAGGGTCGCGTGGCGAGCTGGCGTCGTCCCCATCTCACTGCGGGGCATACAGCGGCGCAGGGCAGAGTCTCGCACCCAGCCGTAGGGAAGCTGCAGCAGTTCCTCATCAGAGGGGAGTTCTGGCTGGGGCTGACTGCGAAAGGGAATAGCTAGGTTGTGGGCTTCGCCATATCGAGCCGCGACTTCACCTGTGAGAATCATCATCTCAGCAACGAGCTGCCGGGCCGCTGAAATATCTAAGACCTCTACCTGAATATCGTCTTCAAACACCTTGACCGATGATTCCGGCATGTTGATATTGATGGCCCCCTGGGACTGTCGCCAGGCTTGGCGAACTTTAGACCACTGGGCGATCGCGCTAATTTCTGACTCAGCCTCGACTCCCAGCCCTAAAATTTCGTCTACGTCCTCATAGGTGAGCCGATAGGTAGGCTTGATCCAGCTTGGCTGGATGTCATAGTCCTCAACCTCTCCGGCTTCGCTCAGGCAAATACCAAAGCTTAGGGCACAACAAATTTGGCCCTGCACCAGACTCATCGGTCCGGTGGCCAGCTCTGAGGGAAACATGGGCACCATGCCCGTGGGCAGATAGACCGTGGTACAGCGCCGCCGCGCTTCTAGCTCAATTTCATCTCCTGGAATCAGCCAGCGAGTCGGATCGGCGATATGAACCCAGATTTTGTGCTGACCGCCCTCTAGCACTTCTAAGCTCAGACCGTCATCAATTTCGCGGGTGCTTTCATCATCAATGGTGTAGACCTTGAGGTGGGTCAAATCGAGCCGCTCCGCGTCTGGATCAGACGGCGGGTTTTGAAGACGCTGCTCCACCATGTTGAGTACCTTCTCAGGGAACTGGGTCGGAATCTGACTGCGTTTGAGGGATAAATTCTCGTGCACGCTCCATAGACCCAGATCGACGAGTAGCTGAAATGCCGACTCGGGCGTAGTCGATCGCTCAAAGGCTGTCAGCGCTTCTATTGCCAAGGCTCGCTGGATGGCCTCTTCTCCAAACAGGGCTAAGCGCTCAATGGCTTCTAAACGGGGGCGATCGCTTTTCTGCCATTCTAGCGGCTCTCCCGCCAGGATTTGCCGTACCCGGTTGAGAAACCCTTCCCACTCCTGCTGATGCTGGGCTTCTCGGTTGAGCTGGTGCTGAATTTCTTCTACTTGGGCAGGGGGACGAGGCTCATAGCGATCGCCCTTCTGCTTAAAATAAATCTTGTCTTCCGATAGCAGCCGATGCGCCGCATAGCGGAACTGGAGCTGCTGATCGGAAAATAGGAGCTGCGCCAACGCAGCCGGATCGGCAGCTTCCTCGGCTTCACTCAAAAACTCCCAGGCCACCTCTAGGCTAGAAGGATCGATGTAGGCTTCGGCCTCAGTGCGAAACTGAGGCAGATCCGCTGGTGTATAGGTAGCCTGCTGGCTTTGAAACGTAACCTGACGAGGATGAAGACTGTGGGACTGGCCCTGTTCGTCAATCACGACCCAGTTTTTCTTGCCATCTGGGCGATCGACAACCGCAAGCCGGGGAACTCCTTGGTGTTTGAATTCGATTAGCTTGCCCTTTTCCACCGTACCCTGTCCTTCATCTGTCTACATCTCTAGCTAGGCAACATCATCCTTCGCGGTTGACATAGGGCAGCAAAGCCAGTGCCCGCGATCGCTTGATAGCGGTGGTCAAGTCCCGCTGCTGCTTGGCGGTTAAACCCGTAATCCGGCGAGGCAAAATCTTACCGCGTTCGGTAATAAACTTGCGCAGCAAATCGACATCCTTGTAGTCGATGGCTTCGTTAGGCTTGATGGGAGAAACCCGGCGACGAAAATAGGCCATAGTTCAAGTCGTACTTACTTAATCTCTTTGTGAACAGTATGCGTATTGCAGTGGGTGCAGAACTTTTTCAGTTCCAGACGCCCTGTAGTGTTACGACGATTCTTCGTCGTGGTGTAACGAGAAACCCCAGCCGAACGCTTGTCGGTATTGGTGCGACACTCGGTGCACTCTAGGGTGATGATAATGCGAACGCCTTTAGCCATGACTGATTTAAGACTGCAGCTAGAAGATTAGACACAAATTACTATTTTTTCATACGCTGCCGGACAATGGCAACTATTTTCCTGATTTTCAGGTCTAGACGATAGCCCCGCCGACTGGGAATCACTGCTGTAGCGGCAATGCGATCGTGTAGAGTCTGCTTGTTAATCGGATCTGCTAGCATCACGCAGGCATCCCCCAGCAGCGGCAAAAGTAGAATAACGGCCCAAGCCGCCATTGGCCCCAGCCGCATCAGGCCAAAAACCGCCAGCCCACATTCTAGCCCAATCAGCGCTTCCCGCTTTAGTAGCACTGGCAGCAGCGGCGTCTTGCCTTTGTGCAATTCCGCAATCCGCATGTTGAATGCCCAGCGGCCCAGACTCTGCCCCTGGTTGTTCAACACGACGGCTACCCGCAGTCCTAGCCAGACCGGAATAAACAGCAGCAGCCAAATCACTAGGTTGTTAGCGGCCAGAGCGCTGATCAAGCCGACAGGCAGACAGTCAACCGCCAAAGCGGTTCCTCGACGCCAAAGCGGCACTTTGGGATAGCGAATTAGGGAAGACATGGAAGAACCGATGAGTTTTGAGCCGCTTAACTATGTAGTTCGAAATAAGCAGCTCAAAATAATTTGAAACCACACCACAGCCTTCATTAAACCGCAGCTTTTTGAGACAGTAACGCCTGCAGGGTAGATATATTCGTCGGGTATCTGGTGTTTATTGATAGCTGAGCTGGGGTTGAAGCGTATCGATCAGAAAACCGGTCTCATCCAGCTATAAGTTTGTCATCAGCCTGTTTGCAAGACCTCCAACTCTTTTCTCTGTTTATGACTGTTTTGATTTCGGCGGTGCTGCCGATCGCCCTGGTGGCGCTAGCGGGCGTTTGCGTCGGACGCAGCTTTGATCTAGATTTGCGCACCCTGGCCCGACTGAATATTTACGCTCTGCTGCCAGCGCTGGTGTTGACCAGCCTGGCTGAGACAACGCTGGGGCTGAGGAGTGCGATCGCCCTGGTAGCCGCTTTTTTGCTTAACACCGCGCTGCTTTATCTGCTAGCAAGAGGTCTAGGCCGCAGCCTTAAGTTTTCACCGGATGAGCAAAAGAGCCTGATTGCGACCACCCTATTTGCCAACGTCGGCAATATGGGGCTGCCCTTCGTCCTGTTTTCTCTGGGGGAGGCGGGGCTAGAGCGAGCGGTTGTCTATTTAGTGGGATCAAGCCTGATGGTGGCTAGCGTCTTTCCGATTGTGCTGAAAGGCACCGGGATTCGAGCCGGAGTGCGCTTCACAGTGCAGCTACCTGTCTTTTGGGCGGCGCTACTTGGCTTGGGCTTACAAATTGGCAACGAGGCACTGCCGGAGGCGATTAATCGCGGCGTGACGCTGCTGAGCGGCGGTGCCATCCCCATCGCGCTGCTGACCTTGGGCATTCAGCTCTCCCAGACCCAGTTCGCCTTCGGTCCCTATGAGCTATTTGGCTCAGGGCTGAGGCTAATCGTGTCGCCTTTAATGGCCTACAGCATTGGCCGAGTGCTAGGGCTAGAGGGTTTGGATTTACAGGTATTGGTGCTGCAGGCGGCCATGCCCGTCGCCGTCAACTCGCTGATTTGGGTGACCGAGCTAGGCGGTGACACGGTACGGGTGGCGCGAACAATTGTGCTGTCTACCTTTCTCAGCTTCCTGACGCTGCCGGGAGTGCTGTGGCTCAGCGCTCTGTAGACAGCTTAGTCAGAATAGTGCTGATCGAGTTCTAGCAGGGTTTGCAGCAAAACGGTGGCCCCCTGAGCGCAGTGTTCTGGGGAGGTGTATTCAATTTCGGAGTGGCTGATGCCGCCTTCACTGGGAACAAAAATCATGCCCATGTCGGTGAAGCGGCCCATAGCCTGAGCGTCGTGTCCGGCGCGGCTGGGCAAGGATCTGTGGCTAAAGCCGAGGCGATCGCAGACCTGAGTAATCGTCTGCTGAATCACCGGCGCGGCAGGCGTCGGATTCACGTCTAGGACTGGGGCAATCGTAATTTCGGTGCGAGTTATCGCTGCAATTTGCGTTAGCTGAGCTTTCAAATCGTCTACTAGCCCCGTAATCTCAGCTTTGGAAAGATCGCGTACATCAAGACTAGCCTGCACTTCCCCCGCAATCACATTGGTTGCGTTGGGCCAGACAGACAGCGACCCTACTGTAGCCACCTGCTGCCCCGGCCGGGTTTTAGCCAAAGACTCCACGGCTAAGACGATGTGGGAGGCAGCTACTAGCGCATCCTGCCGCAGCTCCATCGGCGTGGTTCCCGCGTGATTGGGCGCACCCTTGATGGTGATCACATGACGCTGCAGGCCGACTACGCCCTCCACTACACCAATACTAACGCCGCTAGTTTCCAGCACCTGTCCCTGCTCTACGTGCAGTTCCACAAAGGCGCAGATATCCTGACGGGTGCGCCGCGCCGTTGCTAGCTGCTGCCAGTCGCCGCCCACCTGCTGCAGCCGCGCCTGAATTGTAGGCTTGTCTTTGCGGGCGTATTGATTGGCGTCTAGAGAAGCCGTCCCCGCGATCGCCTTGCTGCCAATCATGCTGTCTTCCTCATCGGTGAAGACAATCACCTCAAAAGGATGCTGGAGCTGGAGTCCATTTTCTTTCAGCGTTCGGGCTACTTCAATGCCCGCCAGCACACCCAGGGTACCGTCATATTTGCCTGCCTTCGGCACCGTGTCGATATGAGAACCCGTAGCCAAGGCTGGGGCAGCCTGTTTCCCCGGCAAAGTACCGATGATGTTGCCAGCAGCATCCGAACGAACCGACAGACCCGCTGCAGCCATCCAGCGCCAAACGAGCTGCCGTGCCTTGATGTCCTCCGGGCTGAAGGCTAGACGGCAAACTCCGGTTTCCGAGAGTTTGCCAATTTCGGCCAAGTCCATCAGGCTCTGATAGAGGCGATCGCAGTTGACAATAGGCAGTAGCTGAACGGTCATGGTTTTAGCCTCCCTGGGATAGCTGGCAGTCATGCAAATTATGGGCATCAAGTAATTGTATACTGTATACAGTTTGGCAGACTGTATCAGGGTTAACCAGCTCTGAGCAGGTAGAAAGCTTTGTGGCCTGCCCTTTGGCTAGCCATCTGCTAGGTTTTAAGAACTTAGAATTATGCCCGGTTAGCGCAGGAAGCGATCGAGAGCGGCCTTTAGCTCCTCAATTTCGGCGTCAATATTACCTTCAGCCGCCGCTCGGCTAACGCACTCAGACAGATGCTCGTCTAGAATGATGCGGGCCACGCGATCGAGGGCACCGCGGACTGCCGCCACCTGCACCAGCACATCCGGGCAGGGACGGCTTTCCTGCACCATTGTTTTAATGCCGCGAATATGACCCTCAATTCGGGCCAGCCGATTGACAATTCGCTTCAGCGATTCCTCGCTGTGCACATGGACATGCTCTCCGTGACTATGCTCTACTGACTGACTTGGAGATGAGAGTGATAAAGCATCAAGGGAAGAATCAAGAGAAATATCGGAAGCCGTCATTAGCGTCAGTGAGTAGTGTGGGTGAGTCGCCTATTTAGATTACCAGTCTAGCGATTATTCGGGGCTAGGCTCAAATTCAGAAAGCTCTGCCAGTTCCTCTAGCGATCGCACACCCGGATAGAGCTGGCCGTTGATTTCCCAAGTGGGATAACCCTCAAGCTCCTTGGCCTGACAGACTTCAGGCTGAGCCGCTTCGCCGCTGGGATCACATTCGATGTAAGGCACGCGATCGACCGCGTCGCCAAAGCGTTCTTTTTGGTCAGCACAGTGAGGGCACCAGTAAGCCCCGTACATTTTGTCGCCTTCTGCCGTCAGGTGATTGGCGAGTTGGGCTTCAAAGGACAGCGACTCGGAGGCAGAGGGACTGAGCTGGCTGCAGCTAACGAGCAGGCTACCAATCACAACCACTCCGCTGAGCAGGCTGCCGTTGATAATTTGACGCAAGGGAAAAATTGACATGACGATCTGCGGGAGTCTATTGACAACAACTGAAGCGCACAGTCTACAAAGCTGAGCGCTTTGAGTCAGTAATGAATGGGCGAGCGAGCGATTTATGTAGGGAGAACCGTACCTATCCTAGTCTAACTACCCCTACTTGAAGCCACCCTGAATTCTCCGCCACGATGGGAATTAAAGACAATTCGACTAATTGGCTTCCTATCGGCTTCATAATAGATTTACTAGATTCAGCCAACAAGCTAAAGGTCTGAGCCAATCTAGGCTCCCCTTAAAGCCATCTTTACTTTTATTTTTTAGATCAACTTAGATCAATGAGATCACCGCAGCGCCTCCAACAACTGACTCAGATTTTATCTCGTGGGCTTGTGCTTCTATGCCTTAGCCTTTTAGCCATTGGGCAGTTGGGCCTGCTGCCAGCTCAGGCTGTCTCCTTGGCTCAAGTTCCGGTCACGGGGGCAAATGAAAGCTTTGTCGCAGTTGCCGTGAGGCAGGTAGGGCCTGCCGTCGTCCGAATTGACACTGAAAAAACAGTGGTACGTCGCCTGCCCGATCCGTTCTTTGAAGATCCCTTCTTTCGCGGCTTTTTTGGGGGTCCCAACGGTATGTCCGGTCTACCTCAGGAAGAACAGCTCCTACGGGGGCAAGGTTCCGGCTTCATTATTGACCCCAGCGGTAATATTTTGACCAATGCTCACGTGGTAGACGGGGCCGACCGGGTAACGGTGACGCTCAAAGATGGGCGTCAGTTTGAGGGGACTGTTGAAGGAGACAGCCTGAGCTGGCAGCA
>JAAHIC010000166.1 GCA_010671965.1 Leptolyngbya sp. SIO4C5 | reverse complement strand
TCGGGTAAAGGCAATTCTTAATCAAGTATTAACTTGATTTTTAATTGAGGTTTGTGGTTTAACGTGGTCTAACTGAAATTCAGCTTTAGGATCATTTGACGGGTATTGGCCAAACTTTTTCTCTCAAAAGAGCTAGGTTTCAATGCAACACACGATCATAAACGTGGATGGTATTATGGCTGAGTCAACTGTCTACATGGTTAAAGGATCTTTGATATGACACAAGCGCCTGTTTCGCCAATGGTGCTCGTCATCTTAGACGGTTGGGGGTATCGGGAGGATACAAATGGCAACGCTGTCACAGCGGCCAATACCCCGGTTATGGACAGTCTCTGGGCAGCTTATCCCCACACCTTAATCCGCACATCCGGAAAGGATGTGGGTCTTCCTGACGGGCAAATGGGTAATTCAGAGGTCGGCCACCTCAATATTGGGGCAGGCCGGGTTGTACCGCAGGAATTAGTCAGAATTTCGGACGCGGTTGAAGACGGCACGATTCAAGAAAATGCTGCCCTACTGGAAGTTTGCCAAGACGTGCGCTATCGCAACA
This sequence comes from Leptolyngbya sp. SIO4C5, assembly GCA_010671965.1. Lineage (GTDB taxonomy): Bacteria > Cyanobacteriota > Cyanobacteriia > Phormidesmidales > Phormidesmidaceae > Sphaerothrix > Sphaerothrix gracilis. The sequence goes on along the minus strand of JAAHIC010000166.1, from coordinate 7,548 downwards.
GCAAACTGCATTTGATTGGACTTTGCTCGGAAGGGGGCGTCCATTCTCATCTCAATCATTTGCTGGGCCTGCTGGAGATGGCAAAGGCTCAGGATTTAACCAATGTCTGCATTCACGCCATCTCTGACGGACGGGATACCAAGCCTACCGAAGGGGTGACGGCTCTGCAAAAGCTGCAGGACTCTATTCAAGCAATTGGCGTCGGCCAAATTGTGACTCTCAGTGGCCGCTATTTCGCGATGGATCGCGATCGCCGCTGGGATCGAATAGAAAAAGTTTACCGGGTGATGACAGAAGATGGGGCAGGCACCGGCCAAACGGCGGTTGAAGCTTTAAAGGCTTCTTATGAAGCCGATGCTACTGATGAATTTGTTCAGCCCGTCCGGCTAGCGGCTGGTGCCATCGAACCCGGTGATGGCATTATCTTCTTCAATTTCCGGCCTGACCGGGCACGGCAGCTGACTCAGGCATTTATCGCGCCTGAATTTGACGGTTTTGAGCGATCGCTGATTGAGCCGCTGTCTTTTGTCACCATGACTCAGTACGACCAAAGCCTTTCGGTCAAGATCGCGTTTGAGCCGCAGAATCTCAGCAATATCCTGGGCGAAGTGATTGCCGATCGCGGTCTGAAGCAGTTTCGGACGGCTGAAACGGAGAAGTACGCCCACGTTACTTACTTTTTCAACGGGGGGTTAGAAGAACCGCTAGAGGGTGAAGATCGAGAGCTGGTGATGAGTCCTCAGGTGGCTACTTACGACAAGCAGCCTGAGATGTCTGCTAAGGCGGTAACTGACGTGGCGATCGCGGCGATTAGCAAGCAGATTTACTCGCTGGTGGTGATCAACTATGCCAACCCTGACATGGTGGGGCATACGGGTAATCTAGACGCCACCGTTAATGCTTTAGAAGTTGTCGATCGCCAACTGGGGCGTTTGTTGGAGGGCGTGATTCAGGCGGACGGCACCGCAATTATCATTGCCGATCACGGCAACTCTGAGTATATGTATGATGAAGACGGTAAGCCGTGGACAGCCCACACGACCAACCCGGTGCCGTTCATTCTGGTAGAAGGAGAAGGGCTAAAGATCCCAGGACACGGGACTGAAGTGCAGCTTCGCGCCGATGGTCGCTTAGCCGACATTGCCCCAACAATTTTAGATATTCTGAAGCTGCCGCAGCCGCCAGAAATGACCGGGCGCTCTATTCTGCTGCCGGATAATGTGGAGTTCAAGCCCAATCGTACGCCTGTGCGAGTGCCGCTGCAGCGCTGACCTGTGACAGCGACGCTGAGCCTATCTGAGTTAGGATAGAAAACTGAACTGTCTGAGGGGGAGCGATCGCCCTTGGCACGTCAATGGCGGTGAACCGCTGCCGACCACTGAATTTTTAGGCTTATTGATCTATGCAAATTACATCACTTTTGCAGATTGTTTGGGCAGTTTCGGCGCTAGGGCTGATTGTGCTGGTTTTGCTCCACAGTCCTAAAGGCGACGGTTTGGGGGCTTTGGGCGGACAGGCCCAGCTTTTCACCAGCACTAAAAGCGCTGAAACCACCCTCAACCGCGTCACTTGGACCCTAACCGTTCTCTTTATGGGGCTGACGGTGATTCTGAGCGCAGGTTGGCTAGACACATCTGTTGGCTAATCTCTGAGTTCAGAAGGCTGCATCCAGCCCGGATAGCCAGCTATTAGCTTGATTTCTGGTGGACGATAGGTAAGCTGCTTGCTGGTGTGCTTTTTCAGCGCTACCAGCGATTCGGCCAGACAGACGGCGGCGGCAACCGCATCTATCACAGGAACGCCTAGCTCTGCTTCCAAAGCTGCATCTAGACCGCTCATGCCAGCGCAGCCTAGACAAATGGCTTCAGCTCCGTCGACGGCGATCGCTGCTTGACTGGCCGTAATTAGCGCCTCTAGGGTAGCCTCCCGACGGCTCTCCGTTTCTAGCACAGCCAGCGGCGTTGTCCGTACCGAAGCGCAGCGCTGACTTAGCCCTGTTTTAGCAATCGTTTTTTCTACCATGTCTCGGACGCGGTGCAGTGTGGTCACCACGCTCCACTTGGCTGCCAGCATGTTCGCCACATAAAGGCTGGCTTCGGCAATGCCCACAACGGGTCGCCGGGTAATTTCGCGGGCCGCTTCAATGCCCGGATCGCCCCAGCAGGCCAAGATGAAAGCGTCGGCTTCTTGATCTAAAATGATCTGCTCCAGGATGCCGGGGATTGCCAAGTATTCATCGTAGTAGCTCTCAATGGAGCTAGGGCCAGTGCGGGGCTGGACCGTCACCAGCGTCGTCTGGGATGAGCAAATAGCCTGGGCGACCTGATCAATCCCCCGCGTCATCGCCTCAGAAGTGTTGCCATTGATAATCTTGATTTGCATGAGGCGATCGCCTGCCATTGCCCCGCCTCAGCTACTCTGGCTTAGGCAGCGCTGCGGAGGTCTGCAGCATGGCCAGCAGCCCTGGAATATCTTCTTTCAGCAGAACGCTAATTTCTCCTGAATCGACGTTGCCGCTGGCATCGCTGGTAATTTCTATCCAGTAGGCATAGCGATCGCCCTCCCGCAGTTCTCCTTGAATCAGTAGGTTGGGATTGTTGCTGATGGGAGCATCGGCGGTGGGGTAGACGTATATGGGCTGCGATCGCTGATAGTCCGCGAAAATATCGCTGCCGTAGATCACTCGCAGCGATTCTTCTAGCCGATCGAAGCTAACGCCATTAATCATGTCAAAGATGGCGGTGCGCTCGGCCCGGATTTGGCGCGGGTTGATTCCAGAGCGCAAGTTGCCGGGCGGAAAGATGGAAGCCTGAAAGGTAAAACGCTGGGCTGGAGTATCGACCCGGTTCACCAGCAGCCGCTCTCCGGGGCCGGGTCTGAGGGTTGGGTTAGCCTGAATCCAAGCAGCGACCTCGGTTACGGTTTGCCCTGGCAGTGCCCGGCTTGGCAGGGCTGCTGCTAGACCCAAGCCTAAGGCTAGAAAAAGACTGTGTCCTAAATATTTCATGATGACAACTCCTCAAACCCGACCGAACGGGGTGAAATGACGCTAAATCAGGAGAAGTGGGCATTGCCCACTCTACGACTACGGTACTTGTAATATAGATTGATGTGTACCTGTAATAACGCATTCTGTAAATCTAGGGCCGTCGGGTGTTTCAGGTAGAGCCTGACCACCGTTACCGATGCCGCTTCATTAATGACACGTTATCGCAGAATTGTCATGCCTTTAACGAAAAACAAAGCAAGGAAATGACGCGCATCCCCTTGCTTTGATGAAGGCAAAGTTTGAGTTAGGTTGACAACTACAAGCCCTTAGTATTCCGGTACAGAAGAATCCACTTCTCGGCTCCAGGCAGTAATACCACCCTTGACGTTAGTGCCTTCAATGCCCGCCTGCTTCAAAATGCCCAGCGCCTTGGCAGAGCGACCCCCCATTTTGCAGTGGGCAATCAGACGATGGCCGTTGAGCATTCCCTTAATTTTCTCGACTCCGGTGCCGTTCTCAATGTCGGGCAGCGGTACGAGTACTGCGCCTGGAATATTGGCAATTTCGTATTCATTGGGATTACGCACATCCACTAATAAATAGTCGTTTGCCTGCCCATCTAGCAGCTCTTTCAGTTCACGCACCGACATTTCTGCCAGCTCGGCCTGCTGCTGAGCCGCTTCTGCCTGGGCCTGAGGAATACCGCAAAACTGTTCGTAATCAATCAGCTTTTCAATCACGGGCCGCTCCGGATTGGGCCGCAGCTTGAGCTGGCGGAAAGTCATATCTAAAGCGTTATAAAGCAGCAGACGACCGCTGAGGGTGTCCCCCGCGCCCAGGATGATTTTCACCGTCTCCGTAGCCTGGATGGTGCCGATAATGCCGCACAGTACCCCCAGAACACCGCCCTCAGCACAGGAGGGAACCAGCCCCGGCGGCGGCGGTTCGGGATAGAGATCGCGGTAGTTGGGGCCACCTTCGTAATTGAAGACGGTAGCCTGCCCTTCAAACCGGAAGATTGAGCCGTAGACGTTAGGCTTGTCTAGCAGGACACAGGCATCATTGACCAGGTAGCGAGTCGGAAAATTATCGGTGCCGTCAACCACCACGTCATAGTCCCGCACAATGTCCAGTGCGTTTTCGGAACTGAGGCGCGTCTCATAGAGATCTACCTGGCAGCTAGGATTGATCTCTAAAATGCGACTTTTAGCAGATTCAATCTTGGGCTTGCCAACCCAGGAGGTGCCGTGAATAATTTGGCGCTGCAGATTTGAGTGATCGACTACATCGAAATCCACAATACCAATGCGGCCAATACCGGCAGCGGCTAGATAGAGCAGTAGGGGCGATCCTAAACCGCCTGTACCGATGCACAGGACGCTGGCAGCCTTAAGCTTTTTCTGGCCGTCGAGGCCGACTTCGGGCAGGATGATGTGACGCGAATAGCGCTCGTAATCATCCTTTGTCAGTTGAATATCATCCAGGTTGGGATTGAGCATAGCAGTCTACGCAGGAAGTGAGCAGTAAAACAATCGGAGTGAGAGCAGAATAACTAGGACAGGGCTACAACGTTGAGGGAGAAAGCGGCAGCGCGGCAGCGATTTCGATCGCTTCAGGTTGAAACTGGTGCCGATCGTCTAGGCTCCAGCTTTGCCAATCCTGCGATCGCCCCTGACAAACTGACACAATCACATAGGAGTACTCAGCCCAGGCTAGCTGGCGATCGCATTCAGAAGGCTCTGCCGGATGGTCTGGGTGAGAGTGATAGATGCCGATGATGTTTAGGCCGCGATCGCGGGCCTGACGCTGAGCGGTGAGCAAGTCGCGGGGATCAATCCAGTAGCGACGACGGCGATCTAAAGCTTGAGACGGGTGGCTAACCGTAGCCAAATCGGCCTCGACCTCGGCATCCCAGGTATTCTCAAGCGGAATCACTTCTACCCCCTGTCGCCGCGAAGTCTCGCCCAAATGCACGTGCCCCAGCAGCAGCCCGCAGCATTCTTCTGGGTAAGTGCGCTCGGCATGATGGCGGATATGGTCAAGCTGTTCCGGCAGCAGGGTTAAGGTCACAGGGCAATGAGGGGCAGCGCTCTCAACGTTGATTCAGACTCTCTATTGTAGTTCACAGGCTTATTCTATTGAAGGGATTGCCTGAGAGTTTGCTAGCTGATCGACCACCCGGTCTAGGGCCACTGACCGAGAAGCTTTGAGCAGGAGGCGATCGCCCGGTTTGATAAAATCCTGCAGCCGCTGCGCCAAAGCCCCATGACTGTCAAATTTTTCGTGTGGAACTGGATCGGCTCCCCTGGCCAGGGCGGCTGCCTCCGCCGGATCGGCCAGAATGAACAGATGATCTAGCTGCAGCCGCTGCACGACCTGCCCTACCTGATAGTGAAAATCTGGCGATCGCTCTCCTAGTTCTTTCATCGTGCCCAGTACCGCAATATGGCGCTGACCGGGAGTTTGGGCCAGCAGGTGCAGCGCCGCCGTCATCGATTCCACCCCGGCGTTGTAGGTTTCATCCAACAGCCAGATATCTGCTGCAATTTGACGGCGACGCGATCGCCCAGCCGGCAGCTCTACGGTGATTCCCTGGGTCAAAACGCGCCAGTCTAGCTCTAGTGCCTGCATTACCGCGATCGCGGCCAAATAGTTGAGGGCATTGTGTTCACCCGGCAGGGGTAGAGGCAACTGCACGCCCTCGACTTCCAAAGTGCCAGAATCTACCAGCCGCCCTTGCAGATTTCCCTGTGTCAGGCCGTAGGTAATTTGCCGCCCCGTCCAGACCGTAGCGGCGGTCTTGATCAACCGTTCGTTATCGGCATTGAGGACGGCTATGCTCGTCGTCGGCATCTCTGCCAACAGCTCACACTTGGCCGCCGCGATCGCCTGTTCTGACCCCAAGCGGCCAATGTGGGCCGTTCCGACATTGGTAATCACCGCCACGTCTGGGCGAGCAATGCGGCTGAGCAGCGCAATTTCTCCGGCTGCCCGCATTCCCATTTCAATCACGCCAAACTGATGGTCGGGCTGTAGGGACAGCAAAGTTTTCGGGACGCCAATTTCGTTGTTGTAGTTAGCCTGGGTCTTCAGGACTGATCCCTGGGTTGCCAGAGCCGCCGCAATCAGTTCTTTCGTCGTGGTCTTACCTACCGATCCGGTAATCGCAATAATTGGGGCTGAGGCTCTTTGCCGCCACCAGTGCCCTAGCTGCTGGTAGGCGGTTAGCGTATCTGCGACTCGTAGTAAGGGATAGTCATCGCTGACGGAGGCTGCCTGATTCACAACCGCTGCCACCGCCCCCGCTGCGATCGCCTCTGGCACAAACCGATGCCCGTCAAAGTGCTCTCCACTCAGAGCCAAAAACAAAGCGCCGGGTGTGAGCTGGCGGGTGTCGGTTTCAATGGCGGTAACGGATAACTCTGAATTGGCGATCGCCTGATTCCTCGCTGCGCCGATCGCCGCTGCTATCTCGGCTAAGTTGATCTGATCACCCATGATTCCATAGCTTTTGCAACGATAACTCCCATTAAATCAGGAGTCGCGTCTTTGCCCCTATTTTCAGAGAAGCTAGCTGGCCCATAGGAACTTGGCTAGCATTTTTGGGTTCAATAGATGTAGATACGGCTAGTAGCGTTAGGCTCCCAATCTGTTTTCGCTCTAGAACTAGTCTTCAAATGCCCCTCGATCCTATCTGTCCCTGTTGTTTTGCTCTGATCACCTAAGTAGGCTAAAAAATCTTTACTCAATCTTCAATGAAAATTCCCTTACATAGCCTGCACTCAGAACTGGCTCGCAGTAAAGTTGATCTATAGATGCAAGACAAATTTGGTATAAAAAGCAACGCTTTGAGTTGCACGCACAGCTTTTAATGAAATGGGCTGTGGAGCTGGAATATGGCATGATAGGTCGAAATCTAGCTTTACATCCGGCTTTTAAGGTTGTTCTGGCACTATGAGGCTTTGAATCGAAATCTGTGAATAGTTCAGTCAGCTACAGTAATAGGTTTACTAGCCCAGAAGAACAGCGGCTGTACGATCACCTGCTTCACCAGGTTGAATCGAACTCACCTGAGCAGCTAGTTGAGCGCTTTCGGCTGCTTTTTATTGAAGCTGCTGGCTATCCCGAACGCGATATCTTGCTGACTCTCGATACTCTGGTGTCTTCTAAACGGGTTGAAGAATACTTTCGCTACATTCTTAATCGCTGCTGCCATATTTTGATTAATCGCTGGCAGACCAGCCGCCACATGCAGGCTGCTATTCCAGAACTGGTTGCTTTATTTGAGACGGGGCCGACCCGCTCGGTTTCTGAAATTTCTAGGGCGCGAACGGCGCGATGCCTACGAGAGTTAGTCAGTCAGTTTAAAGAGACTGAGCAGTTCATTACCCTAAAGCGGCTATCGCGCGTAGTCAGCGAAAAGCCTGAGTTTACTCACCAGGCTGGCTCCCGCCCCTTGGGAACGCTGATCAAACGCTATCCTTACCTCTATGGTCACTGCCTAGTCAGCGAAGACAGCACCTCCGAGCATCAGCGCAACGTCCGTAGCCTGCAGCTGA